>JBIKTK010000040.1:0-7334 GCA_044348125.1 Flavobacteriales bacterium
GTCATTCCCTCCAAGATCGGGGAACATACATCCCGTGGCATCAGGCCCTCCACTGGGGCCATTGTCCAACAAAAGCATCTCTTGGCCATTCGGACATTCCACCCAAATCGTCAAGTCTCCGATGAAGGTGTGCTCCAATACCGCTGAGAGTCCCAACAAATCGTCACATTCTGTTACGGTTTGACCTTCGTCGAAGAAGGTTACCACCAAGTCTGATGTGAACGGAACGTTGGAATTATCGGGCAGGTTCTGTTCCTCAGAAACTGCGAGCGGTGGCAAAGCTGTCCAGGTCACGCTTTGGACCGGGTTGCCGTCCAAGAATCCTGGTGAGCCCGCGCAAAGTGGCGTAGAAAACCCTGCATTGAAGATGGGAATGGTACTCACAAGAACTTGAAATGGCTCCAAATTGGAGGAATTGCAGTTGTTTTCATCGATGACCACCAAGGTGACCAGATACTCACCGGGGGTTTCGTAGGCATGGGAGGCAGAGGAAGTGGTGGTGGTTTCGATGGAGCCATCCCCCCAGTTCCACAACCAGCCCGCCAGTGGGACACCATCCGGTGTGGAACCCGCTCCACTGAAGGTCACGGATTGATCTGGGCATACACCAACGCTGTTCGGATTGTCTGCGAATGCATCTGGATCTGTAAGTGCCAGTTGGGATAGAGGGAAAGTACAAGGGGTCACACAGGCCAATTCAATGGCCCAACCCGTTGCACCCGAAGTCGCCCCGTTGTTGCAAAAGAACTGAAACGTCAAGCAGCCAGTGGGATTGTTCAATGAAGCAGTGGCTGTCACGCCGAGGAAATTGTTCCCTGTTCCCGATCCGATCAGCGGTGCTGCAGTTGAGTTCCCATCATAGATCAACAATGCATCGTTGTTGTTGGGATTTGCATTGGTCTGGAGTTGAAAGGCTAGAAACTCTGCGGCGATTGCTGATCCCGGGGTGTCAGGACAAATGGTAATCACGTGATCTGCGTTGGTATATGGCCCACCATTGGGGTCGCCAATGTCTCCGTCATCCACAAACAAGCCAGAGCATGCTGTAACGTCAGGGCCGTTGATTTGATAGACCTGTCCGAGGGTTGTGCCAGTCATCAACAACCCCAAGGCTACCCAAGTGGCCAACAAAGCGGTTTCCTTTGCCTTGTCGACTGTTCTTTCGAATTGCATCCTGATCATCGCGTAATCGTTACGGTACCTTGCAAACGTTTTCTCTCCCCCGTAGCCAAGGACCTGGTAATGACTTGGTAGGCATAAAGCCCATTTTCTACGAAATGAGTCCCGCCTTGGTAGTTTCCAACCCAAGCATCATGTAAGTCATTGGTCTCGAACACTTTGTTCCCCCATCGGTCCACCACAACCAACAGGAAATCAGATTCATCAACGTCGATTCCATAGAACGTCCAAGCATCATTCAATCCATCCATATCGGGCGTAAACGCAGTTGGAATGAACAGGGTAAACTGCTCATTCACGCGCAAAATCTGGGTCAATGAATCCCTGCAGCCCCATTCGTTCCAAACCCACAGGGTCACGGGATAATCCCCTGAACGGTCCACTGGAAATGTGAACACGGGTTCCCAGGCTTCAGACTCACCCCAGCCTGCAAAATCCCAATGTTGCTGGGTGTTGAAAACCGAGTAGTTGTTGAATTCAAAACGCGTTTCTGGAAGCGTTTGAATCACAGGGACACTGGCAAATCGGGCCTCTGGAGGGCGAACGGTAGCTACCAAAGCAGGCTGAAAGGAAGTGAAAACACATCCATCGACCGAGGTCAAGGTCAACCCCACATCCCACAAACCCTCTTGGATGTAAGTGTGGTAACTGGTTCCAACAACTGATGAACTTCCGCCATCTCCAAAAGTCCATTGGGCTTGTGCGATGTCCCCAACATTCTCCTCTTGTCCAACAAAGGTTACGGTAAAGGGAAAACACCCCCCCAAGCTGTCTGCTGCAAAACCAGGATCCAGGGGTTCTGGGATGACCACCTCTACACAACCTGAAATACTCGGTGTTTCACAAGCATCTGAGACAACGACGCAAAACTCCGTCGTGACATCTGGCTGAATCCATTGTCCAACCGCATTCAGTCCCTGCGACCAAGCGTAGGCATAAGGAGGGAGACCTCCTGACACCATTTCCACACCAACCCAAGCTGAGTCACCGACGCAAATGGTCGACGATGCCGAGTAAGTCGCAGAGAGAGGCGGGTAAATCTGTACCGCAGCCTGTGCGGAGTTGGTCTCACAACCCACTGAATAGGTGGCAGAAACTGTGTAAATCGCTGGTCCATTGGGACCGACTTCCAAAAAACCAGCCGTTGTGGCACCTGTACTCCAATGAAATTGGACATTGCTTGCAGGAGGGTTCAAAGTGGGAACCAAGGTTGCCGTTCCATCGATGCAGATGGTTGTATCTGGAGACAGCGTCAACACTGGTAGGACCGGTGAGGCCAACGAAGCGGCCAAGACCACGGTACAATTGACATCGCTGACAGAAATCGTATAATCTCCTCCCGCCAAACCGGACAATTGAACGCTCGGGTTGGTGACGTTGTATAGTGTGGCCACTCCCTCGTCATTCAATTCGGCTTGGATTGTCCATGGCCCCACGGAACCTGTCGGGGCAATTCCCACCGTGATGGTGCCATCGTTTCCGAAGCAACTGGGATCTGAAACGGCTTCTATCTCGGCTTCAAAGGAAGGCGTGACCAAAACATCATCCGTCGCTGTACAACCGGGCAAAAAAGACCAACCTGCGTTCAGTGTAAAAACAGTGGGTTCCGTCAGCACGGTGACAAGGGGAGAGGGGAAGCTTGCCCCGATCAGGTTCGCTGAAGGCGACCAGTCCCAGGTTACCCCTCCTCCATTGGTGCAACCTACCGTGTACTCCCATTCAGGATAAAAACCACCCCCACATGAGACGCTGCCATCTGAAGTTAGTGCCAAAGTAAGACAACCCGATGCGTTGCTCGCTGTGTAAGACAACCCCGCCAAATTCCCAGAAATCGGACCCGCCAACACGGGTGACGACGTGTTGGGACCATCATAGATGAAAAAAGGATCGAAGAAATTCTCAACCTGCCCTGCTTGGAAGGAGATGGACATAAACGAACTGCCAACCCCAGAATTGTCAGGACAATAGGTCTCTACGATGTTTGCGAAATCGCCGTAACACAGGGTATAAGCTCCTGCATCTTCGCTGCATTCCGCAGCGGGTTGGCCCAGAATGCTCCCCGCCAATTGAATCTCGTCGCAAGCAAAGAAATCAGAACCAGCGGTCACTTGAGGCGGCGCCAAAACCTCGAGTTGAATCGTGGTGTCCCATGTGCATCCAAAGTTGTTTGTTACCACATAGGTAAATGGATAATTGCCTGGAACATCGAACACAAGGTCTACGACATCCGCCTCGGCATCTACGCTCAACACACCAAATTGTCCCACATTGACATCCCAATAACTCGAATCTGCCTCCAAACCAATGGTTGGTGTGAAGGTTGTTACCCCTGGAACAATCAAGGGATTGAACTCAATGGCCCACTCGAAGAGGAAACCATCATCCCCAAGCCATTGATCATGGATGTTCAAAGTCCAAATCCCATTGAGCGGACAGCCCAGTAGATCACAGAAATCTTCACAAGGGAGGTAATTTCCAGCTGGCACCGTGCCTCCATTCGCCACCGCTGGATTGTTGGGATCATCAATGATGTAGTCCGCATCCATGGTCCAGTTGTAGTTGAATCCCGTCCCAGTTGCCGGTACGCCCAAGTCATTCCCCGCCAAGTCCGGGAACATGCAGCCTGTAGCGTCGGGACCGCCGCTAGGTCCGTTGTCCAACAAGAGCATTTCCTGACCGTTGGGACATTCTACCCAAATGGTCAAATCGCCAATGAACGTGTGCTCCATGACCGCAGACAGACCGAGCAAATCGTCACAGGATGTAACGGTTTGGCCTTCATCAAAAAAATCGACTGTCAAGTTGGATGTAAAAGGGACATTGGAGTTGTCGGGGAGATTTTGCTCCTCGGAAACGGACAAAGGGGGCAGTGCTGTCCAGGTTACACTTTGAACGGCAGAACCATCGATGGCCGTTACTTGGTTCGTGCAAATGGGGGTCTCAAAGAGGGTGTTGAATTGGGGCAACGTGCTCACCAGAACCTGAAATGGCACCAAATTTGAAGAATTACAACCGTTGTCATCCACAACCACCAACGTCACCAGATATTCTCCTGGCTCCGTGTAAGCATGGGAGGCACTGGGGTTGTTGGTGTTTTCGACCGTGCCATCCCCCCAGTTCCACACCCATTCAATCAATGGGGATGCGTCTGGAACAGATGCCGCACCTGAGAATGAAACGGCCTCATCGGGACAAACCCCGACACTTCCGGGATTGTCTTCGAACGGTGGTGGGCTTACCAGAGCCAAAGCCGATTGCGGGAAGGAACACGGCGTGACACAGGACAATTCGATGGCCCAACCGGTTGCTCCTGCTGTCGCGCCATTGTTGCAGAAAAACTGAAAGGTGAGGCAGCCGGTCGGATTGTTCAACGAGGCCGTGGCAGTTACACCTTGGAAATTGTTCCCCGTCCCTTCACCAATAAGCGGAGCTGCTGTGGAATTTCCATCGTAAATCAACAACACATCGCTGTTGTTGGGATTCGCGTTGGTTTGGAGTGAAAAGGCCAAAAACTCCGCAGCAATCGCCGCTCCTGGTGTTTCCGGACAGATGGTGATGACGTAATCCGCATTCGTGTAGGGCCCCCCATTGGGGTCTCCAATGGGGCCATCATCTACAAACAAGCCTGAACAAGCAACGACATCCGGTCCACTGACTGGAAAGACTTGGGCTGATAACCCTCCAAAGCCTCCCCATGCCACAGCCCAGACAAACCCAATGGTCAGGGTCCAAAACCGCTCCCTCGTGAATCCTTTTATCGCTTCCATTCGCTTCTTGCTGCGCTGTATTACCCAGAGTCACCCGACACGATGAAGACGCATGCCCATCGCATTGGTTGCACCCTGAAATGCTGTTTTCAGCATGGGCTGCAAAAATCGCACAACCGAAGGAAGTTCTAACGTTCGATCTTCACCACATCCGAGAACCAAATCCGCTGCCCTTTTCGATCCACTCCGCTCAACGTCCAACGGAATGACTGCCCTGGGCTGGCCTTCCCTACGGAAGGGATGCTTCCGTCCCATGGACGTTGGGCAGACTGGCACTCAAACACTTTTTTTCCTTGCTCGTCGAGAACTACAAACGACCAACTTCCGGGCAAACTGGTGACCAAACCTGGGAGGAAAGTATCGTACCTGCCATCTCCATTGGGTGAAAACACAGCAGGGGCTGATGCAGCCACCCGGTCTCCCAATTTGAGCATGCCGCGGGCATCATCCTGGCAACCGTAGGCGTTGCTTGCGATGAGATGAACGTCGTACACACCAGGCACAGCGAGCTCTAGTGCGCTGCGGTCTACCCGCTTGTCGTCCACAATCCAAACAGCACTGCTGGCCCGTTCGGTCTCATTCAACAATTCCACCGATACTTTGTCAGAGCCGGTTGACTCTGGCAAATTCCATGACAACTGTGCGTCGGGAATTGGGCGGACCACAATCATGTTTTCTACGGTCCGGGTCCGGATCATTCCATCGTTGTGGGAACGAATCGAGATGGTGATGTCATAGGTTCCAGGGCGTTCGAATACGTGGGTCGGAGCCGGATCATTGCTGAATGTGCCATCCCCAAAATTCCATAGGAACGATCCCTTGGCCATGTTCCCATCCATGGAAAATGAAACTTCGGTCCCTTGACATGCCTCTTGAACCGAACTCTTGAATCCCAAAACGGACTCCGAATTTTCTGATTTCGAAGGCAGGATACCTCCCCCGTTTCCACCCAAATTCGACTCGTCTTGAGCCGTTGCGGCGTTCTTCTTGTTGGAGCCCTCCAACGCTACCAAACCTCCGGGACGCAAAACCCACTCGTTGGAGGTTCGGGCAGCGCCTTCATCCTTGGAATCTTGCAACAGAGTGCCGCTTCCCCCTTGAGCACCAAGGTGTCCATCCTGTGCGCTCAAATCAGCCCCATTTCCCTTGAAGGGCACATCGGGCGCAGAAGTTGATAAGGATGCGCCACCAACCACGATCTCATTTTCGGCATCGAAAGCCGTAAAGTCAAGGTAGATGGACTTTCCCCACCATCCCAAGCCCAACATCACCACGAAACCTGCCCCTGCAAGCCAACGGGCACGGTTTTTTTTGGCACGCAAACGTTGCCGCCGTTTTTCCATCTGACCAGCAGGGTTGCGGACGTCCAACGCCTGCTCTAACTCTGCCCAACCCGATGGAACATTCGGTTCATGCCCTTCCACTAGGGCTTGAATGCGTTGCTCCCAATTGCTATGTTCCGTCATTTCCTAACTTTCCATTTTTCGTTGTGACCGGACGCCATCGAGTAGGAATTGCTTCACATTTCGACGGGCCTTGGCCAAATTGGACTTGGAGGTTCCCACATTGATTCCCAATCGATCTGCAATCTCCTGGTGCCCCTGTTGCTCGAACACATAGAGATTGAAGACCAATCGATACATCGGTGTCAACGACGCCATGGCCGCATAAACGTCTTCCACTGTGAAGTCCGCAGAGGCATCTTCCTCTGCGTCTTCTTCAGCGTTGTCCGCTTCCAAACCCGAATCCATCCGGTCATCGATCAAAATCCAACCGGCCGATTTCTGCTTGCGCAGGTGGTCTACCGCTGTGTTCACCATGATCCTCCGAATCCAACCTTCAAAAGAACCTTTCGAAGTGTATCCACCGATGTTGCCAAACACCTTGAGAAACCCTTCTTGCAACACATCCTGGACGGCATCTTGGTCCTGGATATAGCGCAAACAGACACCGAACATTTTGCGATGGTAGCGGTCGTACACCCATTTTTGGGATGCCCGATTGCCGGCCTTGCAGCCTTCTACGTGACGCTGGACCTCGGTTTCGGTCATTGCTTTTGTTTCAGACGCATGGCGAGGTGCAGGGTTGCCTGCAGGTTTAAAAAAACTGCGGATGGACCTCGCGCTTCTTCCGGGCCATGAATCGTCCCAAACATGGATTGCCGCGAAGATAGCGAAGGAAGAAACCGGTCTCCCGCATGGGACCCCGCCGTGTCGTATTTTTGGTGCCATGCGGATTGTTGTCGGATTGTCTGGTGGGGTAGATTCCAGCGTAGCCGCGGCGCTTCTTTTGGAGCAAGGCCACGATGTCATTGGTTTGTACATGCGGAATTGGCATGACGACAGCATCACATTGGACAATGCTTGCCCGTGGATTGACGACGCCCAG
>JBIKTK010000041.1:0-7302 GCA_044348125.1 Flavobacteriales bacterium
GGGTTCACCGTTGTCGGTCATGTAGCCATAGGCGATGGCCCAGTAATCGTAGACCCCAGGGTTGTCATCGAAGAACTTGGATTGCTGGTTGGGATCTCGTGTGAAGTGGATGGCCGGATAATCCATCACGCTGTTGCACAGTCCCCGGGCGCGCACCAGGTCCCGGTTGAGCAGATCTTCCGGACTGTGAAGGGTGCTGCCTGCCATGTTGTGGGAAAGCCCCAGGGTGTGGCCTACTTCGTGCAAAACAAGGCGGTGCAGCGTTTCCTTTGTGAATTGGATTTGGTCTTCATCCGAGAAAGAGCGGGCTTGCATGGCGGCCAAACCGAACAACAAGTTGCGGCCTTGCGCCATTCCCGCTTCACACCGGTGCATTTCCTCCGCCCAGCGCGAGCGGGCGTCCAACGTCTGCAGGTCTGCCACTGCTTCCGTCGCTCCCATGGCCAGCAGTCCCGCTTCCATGGCATCGTTGGGAAGGCCCGCGAGTTGGAACACCTCGCTCCGCCAGAGCCGGCCGACCATGCCCGACCATTCGAGCATGATGTCTGCGCCGAGGATTTCACCGGTCCGCGGATTCACGAAGCTGGGGCCGTAACCGCTGTACGCCGGGGATGGCGTCGAGGTCCACCGCAGCACGTTGTAGCGAATGTCCCCCGCATCCCAATCTGCGTCATCGGGTTGGACCTTCACTTCGATGGCATTGCGGATGCCGATGGCTTCAAAAACCGGGTTCCACTTCAACAAACCGTCCCGGATGATGTCCCGGAATTCGATGGGGGTGGTGTTTTCGATCCACCAAGTGATGGGCTTGACGGGATCGCTGATATCCGCAGTGGGGTCTGCCTTCTCCAACCGCCAGCGGTGGATGCGATCCAACGAAGGCAGGGATTCCGTGCTGGTCATGTCTTCGAGGCGGCTGGTGAAATAGCCGACCCGGGGGTCCTCCAACCGAGGTTCAAAACCGGGTTCCGGCATGGCCAGCAGGGAGTGCTGGTAGCCGATGGTAATGAAACGGGCATCGGCCAAGGCCGCACCTTCTTGGCTGGGGGCGCGGTTTTCGTAGACGTAGTCGACCGTAACCTCCGTGTTGGCGGCATAGTTGTTGATCCGAACAATTTTTGACTTCTCAGCGGAGAGTTTGCCGAGCAGTCCGTCCTCGGGTCTGCGGGAAACCGGTTTCACCATCTGGAACTCTTCGGCGAGGAACAGGGCGTCCCCGGAAACGAGGTAGGTGGTGCCGGTGGAATCCTGGGTGCGGCCTTCCAGTTTGAGGCTCGCTAGGATGGGGGTGTTGATGTTCGCATCGGCGGCCCGGCTCAGGGGGCTCAGGGGGTCGTAGTGGAAGTCGGTGTTGGACTCGCGCACTTCGATGCGTTCGAAATGGCGGTGAAAGGAGATGACCTTGGATCCCCGGTAGGTACCCCGGGTCAGCCCCGTTTCCGCTGCGCCGTCCGCTACGGCTGAGAAATAAATGAACTCGCGACCCAGCATGGAATCGGGGATGGCGATCCAAGAGGTTCCTTTTACCGTATCCACGTACAAGTTGAACAACCCGTCATGGAGGACGGCTGCTGAGGTGACCTCCGCGATGGACTTCGGGCCTTCCGGTTTCTTGCCGCCCTTGTCTCCGGCCTGGGCCACCGGGGCATCTTTCTTCTTGCCACAGCGGTACCACTGGGCATGGCTAGATTCGGGCAGCGCGCCCAGGAGGAGCAGAAGCCCGGTGGTGGCAAACAGATGGGAGGTCCGGGGGAAGCGAAGGGAGGTCAACAGCTGCATGATGAACTTCGATATTGTGCGACGAAGTTACAACGTGGCCTGTGCTGTTGTTTCTTTGTACGAAGCCATGATGGAAACGAAGCGTTATGCCCAGCCGGGGTGGTGGCTGTTGTTCCTCGGAGGTGTTTACGTGTCTTGGCAATGGCATGTGGGCCGATCGGGGATGGCGGATTTTCGGGTCTACTTCGACGCTGCGTCCCTGGCGTTGAAAGGAAGCTCTCCGTACGGGCAGGCTTTCGGTGTGAGCTCCGGCTTTTACAAGTACGCGCCCGTGGCTTTGGTTCCGTTCTTGCCACTGGTGGCCTTGGGGTGGTTCTGGGCCCGTTGGGTTTATTGGGGCATTTTGTTGGTGGGTTTGGCCTGGGGCTTGCCCCGTTTGGTGGATGGCATCGGCCGCCGGTTGGGACATTCGTCTCCAAGTCCGGGGATGCGCAGTTGGGTCATGGTGGGGCTGGCCATCATCGGTTCGCACCACCTGGGCAGGGAGTTGTTGCTCGGCAACATCAATGCGCTGCTTTTGCTGGCCTTGGGGGTTTGGTGGTCGTGGGTGGGACGGTCTGGGCCAGCAGAGGCAGTGGGTGGGCGGGCCGTTGCTGGGGGAGCACTCATGGGGCTGGTCTGGGCGTTCAAGCCCCACTTCTTGGTCTTGTTGCCCTGGATGATGGTTCGCAAACCGCCCATCCATGCGGTGCTCTCGGTGGTTGCATTTGGGGTGGCACTGCTCTTGCCGGCTCTTGGGCTGGGGTGGTCCACCAACCTCGCCTGGTTGCAGGATTGGTGGGAGACCATTCGCATGCACAACACCGATACGTCCCACAGCGCGAACACGCTGTCCGCCATGTTGGGCCTTTCCTCCCCGTGGAGTACGTTGCTCACGGCCGCTTCGCTCGGAGCCTGGGGAGGCTGGGTGCTGTGGGGCAAGTTTCGGTCGATCAACCGCGATCGCCCGTTCTGGGAGGCTGCTGCCGGGGTGGCCCTGTTGCCCAACTGGGTGCACACGGACACCGAACATTTTTTGTGGAGCCTGCCTTGGGTGGCGGTTTGGCTTTGGCGGTTTGCCGATGCCCGCGCATGGGAAGGAACCGGCTCCCGATGGCGGTGGGTGGTCGGAGCGGTCTTGGTGTTGTGCTGCATTCCTTACACCACGGGCACCCCGGACTTGTGGGGGCGGGAGTTGGCCGCTTGGTTGGAACGGGGTGGGGCCTTGGGTTGGGCGAACGTGGTGCTGGTCCTCGGCGGATTGTGGCTTGCCTTGGGACTTCCCGAACGGAGACCCTCCTTCGCAAGGCCAGATCCGAACGAAGGCGTCACTTGATGCCGCGCTCTGCCTTGATGCGCTCGTAGGCTGCTTGAACGGCGAGGAAGCGCGTCTGGGCCTGCTGCTGGTGCTCCGGCCCCAGGTCTTGCACCTTGTCCGGGTGGAACTTGACGGCCAGCCGACGGTACGCCTTTTTGATGTCCGTTTCGCTCGCTTGGCGGTCAATTTCCAGTACGGTGTAGGGATCGGCCTCCTCCCGGAAGAAGGGCTCCTCGATGCTTCGGCGGTCTTTGTCGCTGATTCCCAGCAAGGCCGCGATGCGCCGAATCACCTCGATTTCCTGGGTGTGAACGTGCCCATCGGCCTGGGCAATGCCATAGAGATATTGGAGCAGCAGCAGACGCTTGGGGTGCTCCATGTGGGAACGGATTTGGCCTGCAACAGCTGCCAAATCAATGGGTTTCTCCAGCATCTCCTGCAGCAAGCGCAGGTAGGCATCCAGTTGTTGCGGCGGGAAGTTGTTGCGCAAAAAGGCCTTTACGTAGTCCAATTCCGAGCGCATCACCTTGTCGTCGGCGCGCATGACCGCTGCGCTCAACACCAGCAACGCAGCGGCAAAATCGCCCGGTTGGGCACGGCGCATTTGGGGCTGGGCGGCCGTTGGGTACACGCGCGACCCTGAGCCGAGCCGGCTGCTCTCCTGCGCTGCTTCCCCCACGAACATCCCCCCGACCACCGAACCGATCAAGGCGCCGATGGGACCCCCCAGGGCCCAGCCGAGGGCGCCACCCAGCAACTGCCCTTTCCACCGACTCATGCGAGCGCGGCGTACCCTGACGCGATGAACGCGGTGAGTTCCTCGCCGATGAGCAGCCCCTGGGAGAGGCGGGCCAAATCCGCCGCCCGCTTCGCCGTGGCTGCCCGCACCGTTTCATCGGTTTCCGCCAGCAGTTTGTGGACCAAGGGGTGGTTGGCGTTCACGGCCACATCATAAGAGTCGGGCAGGGAACCGAACATCTGGAAGCCGCCTCCGCCCACGGCTTGTTGTTCCTTCATGCGGCGCATCCATTCGCTCCGCGTGATGGTGATGGGCGCTTCGGTGGGCGACATGGCCACAAACTTCACCCGGAACCCGCTGCTGGGGAACGCTTGTTCCAGAACGGGCTTGACGGCAGCCTCTTGGTCCGAGTCGAGGGCGCTGGTCGTGGCGGAATCCTTTTCGATGAGCAGGTCGATGACCTCGGCATCTACGCGCTTGAACTGGATGTCGTTGTGTTGTTCTTCGAGTTTTTGGACCACGTGGGAGGCCAAGGGGCCCTCCATCACCAGCACTTTGTAACCGCGGTCCAAGGCCGGTTGGACGAAGCTGTGCTGGGCGGAGGCGTCGGGGGTGTAGGGGAGCACCACCTTGCCGTTCTTGTCTTTCTGCAATTCCCCGACGAGTCCCACCAACTCCTCGTAGGTGTGGCAGGCTCCGGTCGTGTCCTTGAACAGGTAGAACTTCGCCGCCCGTTCCAGGAACTTCTCGTCCGTCAGCATGCCGTACTCGATGAAGATCCGCAAGTCGTCCCACTGTTGGGCAAACTGCTCCCGGTCCTTCTTGAACATGCTGGCCAATTTGTCAGCCACCTTTTTCGAGATGTGGCCACTGATCTTCTTGACCTGGGCATCTTCTTGCAAGTAGGAGCGGCTGACGTTCAGCGGAATGTCTGGGGAATCGATGACCCCATGGAGCAAGGTCAAAAAGTCCGGAACGATGTTCTCGACATTCTCGGTGATGAACACTTGGTTCGAGTACAAATGGATCTTGTCCCGACGCAGTTCCATCTCCCGCTTGAGCTTCGGGAAATAGAGAATGCCGGTCAAGTTGAAGGGGAAATCGACGTTGAGGTGGATGTGGAACAAGGGGTCCTCGAAGTTCATCGGGTAGAGCTCCCGGTAGAATGACTGGTAATCCTCGTCCTGAAGGTCGGCAGGCTGCCGGGTCCAGAGGGGGGCCGTCCGGTTGATCACATTCGGTACCTCCACGTCCACTTCCTTGACGTTGCCCTCCTCATCCACTGCACCCGAAGGATCCGGTTGCCGTTCCGTCCGCGTGCCGAAGACAATTTCCTCAGGCATGAACTTGCAGTACTTCGCCAGGATCTGCTCGATGCGGTCCTGCTCCAAGAACTCGGCGCTGTCTTCGGCAATGTGGAGCACCACATCCGTTCCTGCCTCTTCTTTGGTGGCAGCTTCCAGGGTGTACTGCGGTGAACCGTCGCAGGTCCAGCGAACCGCTTCGGAATCCGGTCGTTGGGAGCGGGAGAGGATTTGGACTTCCCGCGAGACCATGAACGAGGAGTAGAATCCCAGTCCGAAGTGCCCGATGATCGCCGTCTTGGCGTCCTCGCCCTTGTATTTGTCCAGGAATTCCGTGGCACCCGAGAACGCGATCTGGTTGATGTAGCGGTCGACCTCCTCGCCCGTCATGCCGATGCCGCGGTCCCGGATGGTCAGTGTGCGCGCGTCCTCATCCAGAATCACCTCCACTGCCAAGGCGCCCTCCACGGCGGGAATTTCCCCCAGTTTGGCCAAGGTGCGGCGCTTCTGCGTGGCATCTACAGCGTTGGAAACCAGCTCCCGCAGGAAAATCTCATGGTCGCTGTACAGGAATTTTTTGATGATCGGAAAAATGTTCTCCGTCTGTACGTTGATGGTACCTTGTTGCATGGCTTGAGTATGACAGTGGGTTCGCTTCAAGGTGTATGCCAAACCCGTTCCTCCCCCAAATCCTGCCATTCTGACCCATTGCCCTGTCAGTACGGGGCAGTCGGCGGGCCAACTTGTCGCATTCTGCTACCTTTAGCGGCATGCAAGTGAACATATGGAAGGGCTGCTTCAGAGCGGCAGTTGGGGTCGGGATGGGGCTCCTGTGCCACGTGGGAACGATCGAAGGGGTGTGGTGTCAAGGGGCTTCGCCGGTGGAGGTGGGGGTGCCCGCAGGGGATGATCCGGATTGGTCGGTTTGGATGCAGGATCCGGCCCGGTCTGTGGAGGAGGTGCGCGCGGCCTACGAGGCCCATTGGGCGGGGCGGGTCAAGGCCCCCGGGACGGGGTACAAGCCCATCGAGCGTTGGTTGCACCTGACACAGGGTCGGCAGGATGGTGCCGGTCGTGCGTGGGGGGCCAACGAGGCCTGGGAGATGCTCCGTTCCGTGGAGGCGAACCGGGCAGCCGGCGACCGGTCCCCCGGGGGGAACTGGACGGTCTGTGGGCCTACGCTCGACGCAGTCACTTCGCGTGACGACATCCGCGGGGTAGGCCGAATGAACTGCATCGCCTTCCACCCCACAGACCCCAACATCCTCTTCGCCGGCGCCCCCTCGGGGGGACTCTGGCGCTCCTACGACGGCGGCGCCACCTGGACGTCGAACACCGACGCCATGCCCACCCTGGGCGTGAGCGCCATCGTGTTCGACCCCGTGAATCCCGCCCGGGTCTACATCGGCACCGGAGACCGGGACGCCGCAGACAGCCCCGGCCTCGGCGTGTGGCGGTCCGACGACGGCGGCCTGAGCTGGACCCCAGCCGGCGACGCCCTGTCCGACCGCGTCGTGGGCGACCTCCTCATCCATCCGGAGAACCCCGCCATCCTGCTGGCCGCCACCAGTGGCGGCGTCTGGCGCTCAGCTGACAGCGGCGATACCTGGACCCAGGTCTCCCAAAACACCCAGAACTACAAAGACCTCGCTTGGCATCCCACCCAACCCGACATCGTGTACGCCACGGGACAAGGGCGCTTCTGGCGCAGTGGGGATGGCGGTTTGACCTTCGAATACATCAACGAGGGCATCCAGGCCTCGACCCGCATGGTCATCGCGGTGACCCCGGCCGCGCCTGACAATGTATACGTCTGTTCCACAGGCACCTATGAGTTCCGAGCCCTCTTTCGGTCCACCGACGGCGGCCTCACCTTCACCGAGATGAGCGATGCCCCGAACATCATGGCTTGGAGCGCCAGCGGAGATCAGGACGGCGGCCAAGCCTGGTACGACCTCTGCATCGCAGCCGACCCGGTGGTCGCCGACCGGATTTACGTGGGGGGCATCCGGATGAAGCGGTCCGATGACGGCGGCGCCACCTGGGTGGACATCCAGGACAGCTTCTTGCACGTGGACCACCACGCCCTGGCCCACAGTCCCCACACCGACGCCCTGTACCTCGCGAACGACGGGGGCATTTACGTCCTCGCGAACGGACAGCAGTGGGTCGATTTGTCAAAT
>JBIKTK010000042.1:0-7268 GCA_044348125.1 Flavobacteriales bacterium
GAAGGCATCTGGGTGGACGAATTCTGCCACGGGGAGGTGCTTCGGACTCGGTTGCAGGTACTGGCCCAGGGTGAGGATCTGGCAGTCCACGCTGCGGAGATCCTGCATCGTCTCTTCCACTTCCGCCAACGTCTCGCCCAGTCCCAGCATCACCCCCGACTTCGTCCTGAGCCCTGCCTGGCGGAGGCGCCGGAGTACCTCGAGGCTGCGGTCGTATTTGGCCTGAATACGCACCGAACGCGTCAAACGACGGACGGTCTCCAGGTTGTGGGACACAATTTCCGGTGCCACCTCGATGATGCGCTCCAGGTTCTCCCACTTGCCGGCGAAATCCGGGATCAGCGTTTCCAGCGTGGTGCCGGGGCTTTGGTGGCGGATGGCCCGCACCGTGGCCGCCCATATTTCGCTGCCCCCGTCAGCCAAATCGTCCCGGTCCACCGACGTGATGACCGCGTGCTTGACCCCCATCAACCGCACCGACTGGGCGACCCGACCGGGCTCGAAAGGATCCGCCTCCAGCGGCTTGCCCGTGGCCACATTGCAGAACCCGCAACTCCGGGTGCACACGTTCCCGAGGATCATGAACGTTGCCGTCCCCTCACCCCAGCATTCGCCCATGTTGGGGCAGTGACCGCTTTCACAAATCGTGTGCAGCCGGTGCTCCGAGACGATTTCCCGCACCTTGCGGTAGTTCTCGCCCGTGGGCAGCTTGACGCGCAGCCACTTGGGCCGGGGCGATCGCGCGGGGGGGGTGGCCGTCATCGGGTCCATCGTCTTCCGGTTTGCAATTTTGCGTACAGGGTGAGAAATGTGCGGTGGTTTTGGCCAAACTTGTCCGCCAAAATCTCCGGGCTCCAAGCGAAAACATCCAGGGCGCACCCGATGTTCAGGGCCCGAAGCAACGCCGGGTCCTCACCGTATTCAAACTCCAGTTCATAGGCTCCGTGCAGACCCGGGACGAAACCCAGCTCCTGCACCCCACTGAGCCAGGGGCCCCGGCCGTAGATGTCGTCCGAAAAATGCACGTCTGGATCGTAGCGTTCCAGCGCGATGTAGTCGTACGGGATGTCCGGATAACCGATTTCCAGGTACACCGGCTTCAGGATTCCCAAGGCCAAACCCGTCCGCCACGCCGACCCCACACGCACCGCATTCTTGCGGAGTTTCTCCGTGTGAAAACGTTGCCCCCCCACCGTGAGCCGCAGGTCGATGAGGGCGTTCACCTTGCCGTAAACGTAGGCGCGGCCGTCGTCGTAGACCGGGTTCTGGGAGCGCTCTTCCTTCGCGTGCCGGATGTACAACACCTCCGTCCCGACCGTTCGCAGGTGGGTGGCGTCCCGGTACCAGCCCCGCTGGTAGGACAGCCCCGCTCCCTGGGTGTGAACCAGCAGGCCCCCCGTCCATTCGTCCGTCGGCGGGGCCCCCAGACCCAAACCGTCCACGGGCTGGGCCTGGGCGTCCTCCGCGGAGGCAACCAGCACCAGCAGCAGCCCGCCCACCAGGCCCACGATCCAACGTTTGCAAATTGTGTGCATCACCAGGCCAAATTTACAGCCGGTCTTCGCTCGAACGACCCCATTTTTGCACAAACGCCCCCGTGACCATGGAATGGAACCGTGTTGATTACCGTTTGGCCTACCGCGGCCAACTCCGGACAGAAATGACGCACCTCGCTTCAGGTCAGGTCGTGCCCACCGATGCACCGGTGGACAACCACGGCAAAGGCGAGGCGTTCTCCCCCACCGACATCGTCGCTTCCGGGCTGGCCGCCTGCATGATGACGGTGCTGGGCATCAAGGCGAACGAGATGGGCATCCCGCTGGAACGCATGGAGGCCGAGGTGATGAAGTCGATGACTGCGGCGCCTCGCCGCATCGCGGGCATCGGGGTGCGGCTGTACCTGTCGGCGCCCCAGGCCAGTGAGCGGGACCGGCACGTACTCGAGGCCACGGCGCGGGCCTGTCCCGTGGCGCGGTCGTTGCACCCCGATCTGGAGCAGGACCTGACGTTCATCTGGGAGGCATGAGGGCGGCGGGGGTCGGGGGGCGGGTCTGGGGGGTCGCCGGGTCTTGGGGGGTCGGGGTTGCCGCCCTGATCGCCTGGACGGGCTGTCAGCCCTCCCTGCCGACCGCCGTTTCGGCAGCGCGGAAACCTTATGACTGGGAGGCCCAGTTGTTGCACCCCGTCCTGACGGCGGTGCCCGATGGCTCCGGTGAAGGGGGTCTGACCTTGTATTGGGAAATGGACCGGGCCGAACTCCTTTACCTGCGGGAAACCACGCAGTCGCCCTTCGTGGCCCAGTTTGAATGGACGTCCGGGAGCATCCGGTGGAGCGTCGTCGACACGTTGTTCCCGGACCTGCCCGCCCGTTGGCGGGGGGTGCGCACTTTCGCGGCGGGAGCTTGGGAGGAGGCGGCGACGGAGGATGGGGGGGCACAGATGGTCGGGCAGGTGAGCGACGTGCTCAGGGGGACCTCCGCCGCCACCCGGACCCGGGTCCCGGGGTCGGCCCCGGGGCTCACCGTTTTCCAGAACGGCTGGCCGGTGGACCCCGCCGGGCTGAGGCCGGGCGATACGCTGTCGGTCAGAACAGCACCCGGCGCCCGGCTCTGGGCGGCGAACCTGCTGGAACCGCCGAAGATGCCGGCACCGCCTTTCAGCTACAGCGGAACGCCGGCGGTTCCGCCCCGTCCCCACGCGGTCCAGGTCTTGGTCGCCGACGGCGAAGGTTGGGCCCATTGGACCCTGGACTCCGGGAGCACCCTGTTGACCCAGGCGGACGCGTACGCACTCGACAGGGCCCAGGCCCCTTGGTCTACCCCTGAACCCGCGGTGTGGCTGCATGCCCGCCGACCGGGGTTTCCCCGGCCTGCTGCCGTTCCCGAACTCATCGAGGCAGCCCGCTACATCACCTCCCGAACCGAGTTTGAGAAGTTGGCCGCCAGCGATGACCCGAAAACCGCACTCGACCGGTTCTGGATGGATTGCGGGCGGGACGAAGCCCGGGCACGACAACTCATCGAGACGTACTATGCCCGCGTGGAGGAAGCGAACCGATTCTTCTCTGGGGTACAGGAAGGCTGGCGAACGGACCGCGGCATGGTGCATGTCGTTTTGGGACCGCCCACCCGGGTTCGTCGAAATGCGCGGACCGAATGGTGGACCTACGGGGAGGAAGGTCAAGCCTCCACCGTCACCTTTGAATTCCATCGCACCCCGCATCCCTTCGACGACAACCACTGGGTACTCACCCGTTCCTTGCCCTTCCGCCCCTTGTGGGACCGAACCGTCACCGCGTGGCGCAACGGACGCATCCAACGCGATTGAGGGGGAACCCGGATTGGCTACCTTGCCCCTCTTTTCCCAGACGTCTCTTTGATGGAACCACACTCCCACCCGCACTCCCACTCCTCCTCCTCCCGACGGCCTTTCGCCCCCCGCGCCATCGACCCCAAGCAGGTCATCTTCGGCTGGCACCCGGTCGCAGAAGCGGTCCAATCCGGCAAGGACATCCAACGGGTCATGATCCAGCGGGACGAGCGCGGAGAGCGTACGGCCGAGCTGTTGCGGGATTTGGCCTTGCGTCAAATCCCAGTCCAAAGGGTCCCTCTGGAGAAGCTCGACCGGGTCACCCGCAAGAACCACCAGGGCATCATCGCCTGGCTTTCGCCGATCGCGTACCAGCCGCTGGAGGAATTGGTTGTGCGCGCTTGGGAGCAGGGCAAGCCACCTGTTTTCGTGGCGCTGGACGGCGTGACCGACGTGCGCAACCTCGGGGCCATTGCCCGGTCCGCTGAGTGCTTTGGCGCCACCGGCCTCATCCTACCGGCCCAAGGGGTCGCCCCCATCCACGAGGACGCCATCAAGACCTCGTCTGGGGCCCTGCTGCGGCTTCCGGTCGCCCGCGTGCCCCAATTGGCCGCCGCCCTCAAGTACCTCGCCACGTCGGGCATCCAAGTGATCGGCGTGACCGAAAAAGGCGCGCGCCCCATGAACCAAGAGGCCTTCCAATCCCCCGTGTGCCTGGTCCTCGGGGATGAAGGAACCGGCATCTCCACGGAGGTGCTGGCCCAATGCGACCTTCGCCTCGCCATCCCCATGTCCGGCGCCACAGGAAGCCTCAATGTTTCCGTCGCCGCCGGCATCGCACTCTATCAGTTAACAAGTTATCAACAATTGAGTATGGATAACTGAATTCCCCTAACTTAGCGGGAACTGTTACGTGGCGCATGAACTCTGCTTCGGGCTGGCTGTGGGTGCGGTGTATCTTTTCTGTTTGGATGATGTTCGGAATCGCAATTTCGAATGCTTCAGGCCAAACCGACTGCAACGGCTGCGCCCCGGCCTTCCCTACCCCCCTCCCGCTCCTCCAAGTTCCTTGCGGAACCCCGCTCGACGCCCTGCCCCTTCCGGCCATCACCAACCCCTGCGGGCTGCAGTTGTCGTGGGGCACGGCTCCGGGCACCGCGCCGGCGAATCCGGGTGGATTGGAAACCTGCGGCGCCACCACCGCCTTCGGCACGGGCCCCGACTGGGCTGTCTGGATCAGCGGCCTGAGCACGTTGGGACTGGCCCCCTCCAACTACTTCGTTACCTCAGGCGGCCCCCTGAACTACACGCTGGACCCGGTGACCGGCGACATCCACATGGAGGGCTGGGTTTACAATGACCTCGACCCCTCTTACGTCCTGTTTCTGGACTTCGACATCCAAAACCGACGAACCTTCGACGAATGGACTGCCCTGGGCCGCAGTTGGAAAGACCCCTTTCTGATGGGGAACCATGTCGACTGGATGTATTACGAGATGCTGCCAGGCACCTCCTCTTTGACAGGCGCTTCCCCAGCCACGGCGGGCTGGCACCTCCCCCTTTTCCACAACCCTTCGAATTTCTTTTACGCATTTCAGTGGGGGGAAGGCGGCGCCAACAACCGCAACCTGAATCCAGGCTTGGGCGGCTGGTTTGCCTGGTCCTTGGAACTCGACGGGGCCACCTACGCCGGGGTCGGCGATGTGAATGTGGACCTACAGAACTGCACCACCGGCGGAGGCGGCATCCCGGGCGGAGGTCCCGATTTCTCCACCTGTCCCAACGAATCGTTCCAATGGGTAACCTACACGGCCACCTCCTCTTGTGGCAGTGTTTCGGCCACCCAACCGGTGTATTTCGTTGACAACGAACCGCCAACCTTCGATTTCTGCCCGCCCCATGCCACCGTGCCTTGCGGCGAACCGCTGCCCTTTGCCGAGCCCGTCGCCCTCGACGGCTGTGGGGCCGTCACGCTGCAATGGACTTCAGACACCTTGGTCGGTACGTGCCCGGGACAGCTCACGGTGCACCATGCTTGGACGGCCACGGACGCCTGTGGAGCCACCGCGGTTTGCCACCAGACCCTCCAGCATCAAGTCGCCGAACCGCCGGTGTTGATGGACGTGCCGGACGACGCAGAAATCCCCTGCGAGATCTACGCCGGTTGCGCCCAGTTCCCTTTGCCCTACGCCTTGGACGGATGCACGGGGGACAGCTTGGACGTGACCTGCGAAGAATCGCTGTACAACACCGAACTCTACCCGTCGATTTTTGATGCGGTGTTGGTCTACACCACCACCGATGCCTGTGGCCAAACCGTCTCAGACTCCACCCAGCTGTCCATCGTGGACAACCAAGACCCCATCATCATCTACTCTCCCCCCAACTTCACCATTTCCCTGGAACAATGGGGGGTATTTCCGATTCCAGAGCCCATCTGCATCGACAACTGCTACATGCCGGTTCCCGGGTTGGGGGGCGGAGGAGGAGGGGGCGGAGGAGGAGGGGGCGGAGGAGAGCCGCTGCCCTGCACCGTATTGATCGAAACCGAACCCCTTTGTTGCGGGAGTTTTCTCGCCACCTTCTATTTCTCCCACACGGACAATGCTGGAAACACCGCCGACACGGTACTGGTGGTGACCGTGCTGGACATGACCCCGCCCACTTGGGGCGCATTGCCCAGCGATGCGGTGCTCGCCTGCGACGACCCGGCTGCACAGTCCCTGTTGCTGAACCCGCCATTCCCAACGGCCACCGACAACTCCTGCCCCCCCGAGCTCATCGACATCGCCTTTCAGGACGAAGTGGCTACAGAATGCCCGGGCTCCTCGGTCATCACCCGAACGTGGTCTGCCACGGACGGATGCGGCAACACCGCCTACCACGTCCAAACCCTCACCATCGAAGACGTCACAGCTCCGGTCTTCACCCAGGTCCCCGCTGACCTGACCTTGGCATGTGGCTCGGACTTCCCGCTTCTCACTGGATTCGTTGCTTCGGATGCCTGTTCGGAGGTGGTTTGGACCCTGGACACGCTGTTCCTTCCGCCCGCTGCGGGAGACTGTCCGGCACAGTTGACCAGTGTGGTGACCTACACCGCGTCCGATGGTTGCGGGAACGCAACCGTCCACACACAACACATCCAATGGGAGGACACCGCCGCGCCCGTTTTTGTGGACTTTCCGGAGGATCAGAACGTGGACTGTGGGCTGGGGTTGGAATGGGTTTGGCCTACAGCATCCGACGCCTGCTCGGACGTGCTGATCACGCTGCAAGAGGACACCTTGCCCGGCTTGTGCCCCGCGTCATTCACCCGCTTGCGGACTTTCCAAGCAACGGACGCCTGCGGAAACACGGTACTCCAAACACAGACCATCGTCCAAACAGACAACCAACCACCTGTCTTCCAAACGTTTGCTGACACAGCTTCTGTTTTTCCGCCCGATTGCTCAGCGGAAGTGGACTGGGTGCCTTTGGAGGCATCGGATGCCTGCAGCGACTGGACCCTGGAGCATTCAGTGGCCACGGTGGCGGGAAATTGTCCCGGGAATTGGGACTGGGTGGTGGATTACGTAGCGGAGGACGCATGCGGCAACGTGTCGACGGCGACCCAGGTGATCCTGGTCCGGGACACGGTGGCTCCGGTTGTCACGGGCATTCTAACCACCGAAGTGGGGTGCGGGGAACCATTGCCTGTGGGGCTCCTCGGGGCCACCGATGGTTGTGGGGCCATGGACGAGGTTGTCAGCTGGGACACGTTGTCGGGGCCGTGTGCATCGTCCTTCACCGTCCTGGAAACGCATGTGTTCACGGACCTGTGTGGCAACTCGGTGACCGCCACGGTGGAGGTTGCTGTGTTGGACACTTTGGCCCCGGTGTGGGCAGGCCCAGCAGATACGCTGTGGCTCGAATGTGGTTCCGGGCCGGATTCGGTTCCCGCGGGGTGGATTGCATTCGAG
>JBIKTK010000043.1:0-7261 GCA_044348125.1 Flavobacteriales bacterium
GCGACCGCGGAGATCGTGGCGATCGGGGAGAGCGTCGGGACCGTGGCGAACGTCGCTTTGACCGGGATTGATTGAGCCATTGGAAGCCTCGGAGGATCGCCCTCCGAGGCTTTTCCCACAATTGTTTGTCCTGAAGTGCGTTGGGTTGAGGCGAACATGTCGGACTTTTAACACACAACAAGAACCCATTCATCATGAGGCAACTCAAGATTACCAAACAAGTAACGAACAGAGAGACCGCTTCACTGGACAAGTACTTGCAGGAAATCGGCCGGGTGGATCTCATCACGGCAGAAGAGGAAGTGGAGCTTGCCCGCCGGATCAAGCAAGGAGATCAAGCGGCGCTTGAAAAGTTGACCAAAGCAAATCTGAGGTTCGTGGTTTCGGTCTCCAAGCAATATCAAAACCAGGGCCTGTCACTTCCTGATTTGATCAATGAAGGCAATTTGGGGTTGATCAAAGCCGCTCAAAGGTTTGATGAGACCCGAGGGTTTAAGTTCATTTCTTACGCTGTCTGGTGGATTCGTCAAAGCATTCTGCAGGCATTGGCTGAGCAAAGTCGGATTGTCCGGTTGCCCTTGAACAAGATTGGATCAATCAACAAGATCAACAAGGCTCTGGCACGCTTGGAGCAAGAGTTTGAACGGACACCGACCACAGCTGAATTGGCCGAGGTGCTGGACATGACCTTGGACGAAGTGAAGCAGAGCCTGAAGAATGCGGGTCGCCACGTATCCATGGATGCGCCGTTGAAAGACGGTGACGAGAGTTCGAGCAACATGTACGATGTCATGAAGACAGGAGACACTCCTTCTCCGGACACCGACCTCATGAACGAATCCCTTCGCAAGGAAATCGAGCGTTCACTTCGCACCTTGACCCCCCGTGAGGGGGATGTGATTCGATTGTACTTCGGCCTCAACGGGGAACATCCCATGACCTTGGAGGAAATAGGAGAACGGTTTGACTTGACCCGCGAGCGGGTTAGGCAAATCAAAGAAAAGGCCATCCGAAGGCTCAAACACACCAGCCGCAGTAAGATTTTGAAAAGCTACTTGGGTTGAAGATGGATTGGGGTACCCGACAAGTCTGGCGGGCCAATTGGGCTGCTCGGTGGCGTGTAGGGGGTCTTGGTTGGATTTCTGCTCAGGCTCTCTTGTTGGTTTTCCTCGGGATTTTTTGGTCATGGGGTTCGGGTTGTCGCCCTGAACGAATCAGTGAAGATCCAAATGACCGATTGGACTTTTCGGCAGACACACTGCTCTTCGATACGGTTTTTACAACCATTGGATCTGTAACCCTCCCGTTGAAGATCTACAACCGGAACGATGAGGCCATTCATGTTGAATCCATCAGCCTGAGAGAAGGAGCACATTCTCAGTTCAGGATGAATGTGGATGGCATTCCGGGATATCGTGTGGAGGATCTGACCCTGTCCTCAGGTGACAGCCTTTGGATTTTTGTTGAGGTGACCGTGGACCCCAACACGGGGCTTCTTCCTTTTGTGATTGAAGATGCCATTGAAGTAAAACGCGGCCAAGTCGTTCAGGAAGTCATCTTAAACGCTTGGGGTCAAAATGCCTATTTCCACGGAGGATTGGACCCCATCGAAACCTTGCCTTGTCCCGCTGTGTGGTCTGCCGACAAACCTCACGTGATTTATGGCATCGTCGAAGTGGACAAAGATTGTTCCCTTCGCATTCTTGCAGGCACCCAAGTTCATGTTCATTCAGGAGGGGGATTGCTCATCAACCAAGGGACGCTCGACGTGGATGGAGTGTTGGGATCAGAGGTGGTTTTCCAGGGAGATCGATTGGAACCTGAATACGACGATGTTCCCGGACAATGGGGAGTGGAATTGAACTTTTCTTACGAAACGGAGTACGGAATTGACGCTGTCACGGTGGCCAGAGGAGGAATTTGGCTGTACGGAAGCAAAAACTCCAACATCGATTACGCCATCATTAAGAACGGGACAATCGGAATCCAAGTGGATACCGTTGGCGTATCCAATGGCTACGCGTTGCGCTTGACCAATACCCGTATTTTCAACATGTCCGCCATCGGATTGTATGCCCAAGGCGGTGTCATACAGGGATTCAACAACCTGATTTATGATTGCGGCCAATCAGCTGCTGCGTTCACCTTGGGAGGTGTTTATCGATTGGACCACTGCACTTTCGCAAACTATTGGTCGGAAGGCGTAAGAGAGGCCCCGACTGTATTCTTCAATGACTGGTACGAGGACATCAACGGGACGACCCAAATCAGGCCCCTTGATGGTTCTCAATTTCGAAACTGCATTGTTTGGGGCAACAATGCGGGACTCCCAGATTTTGATGAGTTGGCTGCAGACCTGCTGTCCCCACCCGTGGGCGGGATATTCTTCAACTCTGCAGTGGATGCAGATGATGGAACGTTCCCTCCCAGTTTATTGATCAATTGTTCTGATGGATTGCAGCCCCCCTTTGCATCCGTCTTGGAACGTGATTTCCATTTGGTTTCTAATGGAACTGCTTGGGATGGAGGAAGTTCCAATTTCCCCATCTCCCGAGATTTGGATGGTTTGCCGCGTGCTGTTGGGCAGCCTGATAAGGGGTGTTTCGAACGGCAGCAATGAAGGCTACCCACCAGCGTATCATTCGACTCCTGCAAGACTGAAACCCCAGTGGGCCATGCTCCGTAGGAACGGGCATGATGACCACCCGAATGTTGGACGCATTGATGCGTCTATTTGCCTTGTTTGCAGCTGGAAGGAGCGGTCGGGATGCCATGTTGGGAAGGCAATCAGCCAGCCGGTATTTGAGGGGAAGGCTGACTTTGCAGTTGGGTGAGCACTACTTGCGGCAATATGACCAAGAACTTGCCCAATTGAATGGCAAACCTGCAGTGAGAAGGGCAGGAATTTCAGCAGACTCGGTCTACCCGTCCACCGAAGTGCAAGACCGGGAAGCGAAGATTTTGGCCAAACGCTCAGTGAAACTTTTGCGAACTTGTTCAGAAATCAACAGAGAGCTGGAATTGAGAGACCGGATGATGGTGTTTATCCGGCTCGCTGAATTCGCAAGAGATACCGGTACCATTTCAGGAGATGAGACCTTCTTGGAACTTGCCGCAAGTGGGATGCACATCCCTGCGCAGGCCGTAACGGACATGCGGGCCCTGGTCACCGCTCATTTCCCGAAAGAGATGGAAGGAATTGACAAGTCCTTTGTTCGTGCCTTGGGATATGAGCAGGGGGTTCTTGTGGGGCTTCAAGTGGGGTACGAGGACCTCTATTTTGTTAAGTACTTTGGGAACAGTGAACTGAGGCTCAATTCTCAACCCCTTGCGCAGGGGGTCATCGCCCCCATGTCCCCTGGATCTGTGCTCCGTGATGGATCGGGTCATTCTTTGTTCTTCAGTGATCTCGTTCAATCTCTGATCACGGCAGAACCCAGAAAACGGCTCCATTTTGAAGCCCGTGAATTGACGTTCTCATTCATTCAGCCAGAGCATGTGGCCATCCACCAGCTCGATATCTCAGAACGTTCAGGAAGACTGGTAGGCATCATGGGAGCGAGTGGGTCAGGAAAATCCACGCTGCTCAATCTGCTCAATGGCAATCTCGCCCCGACCACCGGCCGGGTCTGTTTGAATGGA
Source organism: Flavobacteriales bacterium (assembly GCA_044348125.1). GTDB lineage: Bacteria > Bacteroidota > Bacteroidia > Flavobacteriales_D > Sanyastnellaceae > CAMCYM01. The sequence continues at coordinate 3,643 of JBIKTK010000043.1, forward strand.
CAAGATGTGCATTGGGACCGGGAAGCAACTGCAGGCTGTTTGGGCTACATCGCACAAGAGGACGTGCTGATTGGAGAGCTTTCCGTTCGGGACAACCTCCATTACAGTGCCAGGTTGAGCCTCCGTGATGTGACACGACAAGAACTGGACGAACGTGTAGATTCAACCTTGCGAAGGTTGGGACTTTGGGAAGTGAGAAATCTTCGAGTGGGTTCGCTATTGGACAAGACCATTTCCGGGGGACAACGGAAGCGGCTGAACATTGCATTGGAATTGGTTCGGGAGCCCACGGTGCTCTTCGTAGACGAACCGACCAGCGGATTGTCGAGCCGGGATAGCGAACAGATCATGGATTTGCTCAAAGAACTCACCCACCGGGGGCAACTGGTTTTCGTGGTGATTCACCAACCCAGTTCGGACATATTTAAGCTTTTTGACCGTTTGCTCGTCCTGGATGTCGGAGGCTACTTGATTTTTGACGGCAATCCCCTCGAGAGCGTACCTTACTTCAAGCGCCTGTCCAATCAGGTGAATCCCACTGAAATTTTGTGCGATCAGTGCGGAAATGTCAATCCAGAGCAGATTTTCAGCTTGGTGGAAGCAAAAGTGGTTGATGAGTGGGGCAACAGCACCGATTTGCGAAGGGTAGCACCCCAGGATTGGTATGATTTTCATCGGCTCCATCGGTTGAATCCAGAGCGAAGCGATGCGGAACGGGAGAGGGGAGAGGTTACGCCATCGGTCTCGACCCGAGAGGAGATGCCAACTCAAATGCCTGCCGCAATTCCTGCACCCAGATGGATACAGCAATACAGGACATTCCTTACGCGGGACATCCACTCCAAGGCAAAAAATAGGACCTACGGTCTAATCAACTTCTTGGAGGCGCCACTGCTCGCGTTGCTCCTGGCCGGATTTACGCGTTTTCATGAACCGGGTATGGCTTACAACTACGGAATGAGCGAGAACATACCTCCCTTTTTGTTCATTTCAGTGATTGTGGCATTCTTCATGGGGCTCAGCGTGAGTGCGGAAGAAATCTTACGAGATCGGCCTCTTTTGCGTCGGGAGCGATTCCTGGACTTGAGTTGGGCTGCCTACTTGGCTGCCAAATCAAGCACCGTGGTCATGATGTCACTCTTTCAAACGGTAGCCTATGTTGTTGTATCCGTCGCTGTGATGAAGATTCCGGGCTGGGCTGCAGCGCTCACGCTATTTTCGGTTTTGTTCAGTGTGAGTGTTTTCGGGAACATGTTGGGATTGGTGGTTTCCTCCGCATTCCAGAGTGCAAAAGTGATTTACATCCTGATTCCGCTGCTCGTCATTCCACAAATCCTGTTCGGGGGAGCCATTGTTCGCTTTGACCGATTCAACCCCATGCTCACAGCGCAAGACAAGGTCCCATGGGTTGGGAACTTGATGGTGTCGAGATGGGGTTTTGAAGCATTGGCGGTCTCATTGATCCGGAACAATGCTTACGACGCCCAATTTGTTCATTGGAATGATCGGATAGAACGGGCTGCTTGGCGCAGGGACTTTTGGTACGAAGCAGCGCAAGGCCTTCCCTCACCTCAGGAACGGGAACGGGAAAGACAATTGGCCATGGAAGAACTGAGGGGTTGGGGAATCGACCTGAGTCCGTCGTCATCCCTTGAGGATATTCGCAAGATATATGCGGAAGTTTACAAAAAAACCTTTCGATTAAGGGATCAATCCAAGCGCATGGCGAATACCGACTTGGAATCATTGCGGAACCGACACAGCAATGATGCGCTCTATGAATGGGTCATGCAGACGGATCGAAACCAACGGTTGGTCCGTTCAGACCAAGGGATTAAGCAACTTTCTGCTTTTGTCCACCAGCATCCCGTGAGGGAGTCGGCATGGGATGCCATGTTGTACGTCCCAAGCAAAATGGTCTCAGGACGTCTCTGGTCAACAGAAGCATTCAACCTATTGGTTTTGTGGTGTTTTTCAGGCGCAGCATGGGGCTTGCTGCTGGCCAAAATACCTGAACGAGTGGGGCAATTCAGATTCCGGAAACGTTCTACGCATTTCCATTCGATTCTGTGGCGATCAGTCGGAAAGGCAACTCGATGATTTCATCGTAGTCTTCACCTGCTTCCAACATATCCTCGTCGTCCTCTTCGTAATACCAGTTCACAACCGCTTCGTTCTTACTCAACTCCACCCTTTTCAGCAGGTCCATGAGGCACTTGCTCGAGCTGGTGTTGAAATACTCCAAGCGAATGTTGATCTCCAGTCTGGGCTTATCCGCACCACAATGGGCTTGCACCCAATCCATCAAGGGACGATAGAATTCAATTGAATTCTCCGGTATGGAGCGCCCTGACAAGAGCATCGAAAATGGATCGACAGTGAGCTCCACCTTGGGAGTCTTGGATGTGCCGTCCAATCGGAAATCATTCATGGGGTGCTTCAATCTGTGCTGTGAATATCGCAAGCCAGGAGTTGCGCTCGAAAGGTAGGAATTCCAATCGAAGTTGGCCATTTGTTTTTCGAAGGATTTCTTGAAATCCTACCCCTCCGCCTCCGTGTCGGCTTCTGGTTCCTTGTGCAAGGGTGAATCGATGAGAATTCCTTCTCTCCTCGGGGGTTTGGGCTTGAAGCCCATTCAATCGAGAAGCCAAGAGTTCCTTGGTGGAGCCATCCACTCGGTTGCAAGTTGAAATCAACCAATGTGATGGTGTCGAAACGGCCAAGAAACGGGTGTCATTTTCCGTGCCCAGCGGGGCATGATGAAACAAATTCTGAACCAGTTCTGTCCCCACACGCACCACGCGCTTGCGCTGGCGGGTTGGAATGGAGAACATCAAACTCCGCTCCTCCAACCAAAGGACCAAGAAATCCGTGATGGGCTCGGTTACCTTCCCCTGAAAACTACACTCTAAGGTGGCTTCACTCGGTCGAGAACCTGGTGGCCAAACGAAAGCGGGTCCGGTCTGGGCGCAAATCACACCGTTCATGGTTCGAATCTACCGCAATTCTGCCTGAACTTTCGGGCCATGGGATTGAGTAATACCAACAGGTTGTGGAAAACCAAAGAGAACTGGTTTGAAGATTGGTTTGATTCCCCGGCCTATCCGCTGCTTTACGGACATCGAAATCAAGAAGAGGCTGAGCAAATCGTTGGTGCATTGTGCACCGGGTTTTTTCCCGAGCCCCCTGCACGGGTTTTGGATTTGGGTTGTGGTTCCGGCAGGCACTCCCTTTGTTTTGCGAATCGGGGTTATGACACGCTGGGCATCGACCTGAGCGATGCCAGTTTGACCCGGGCAAGGAAGTTGTCCGTTCAGAATTTGGATTTCCTCAGGGGGGACATGCGCGACTTGCCGGCCTTGTTGCAAAACCGTGCACCTTTCGATGCGGTGGTTCAGTTGTTCACCAGCTTTGGCTTTTTTCAACGCATGGAGGATTTACATCTCGTTTTGTCTGGAGTGCGACAGGTTTTGTCACCGCAAGGCATTTACGTCCTGGATTACCTCAATCTCCCGAAAGTAATTGCTCATTTGGTTGCATTCGAAACCATAGACCGAGTCGATCCGAATGGGGAGTCATGGAGTTTTGAAATTCACCGACGCTTTGATGGCGAGTGGAT
>JBIKTK010000044.1:0-7235 GCA_044348125.1 Flavobacteriales bacterium
GGTGGCGCTGGCGGATTGGGGGGTGCCGGAGTTGGCGGGTTTGACGGCGGCGCACCGGCTGGAAATGGCGGGCTGGGTGGCGGACTTTGGAGACGCAGATGTGGCGCGCATCAAGGCGCTGGAACAAACGACGAACCACGATGTGAAGGCGGTGGAGTATTGGCTCAAGGAGCGGATGGAGGGGGCGGGGATGGGGGCTTGGTCGGAGTTTGTGCACTTCGGATTGACGTCGCAGGATGTGAACAACACGGCGGTGCCGTTGTCGTTGAAGCGGGCGACGGTGGAGGTGTTGCGGCCCCGGCTGGCGGCGGTACGGGATGGAATCGCGGCGGGTGCGGTGCGGTGGAAGGGGGTGCCGATGCTCGCCCGGACGCACGGCCAGCCGGCGAGTCCGGTCACGATGGGGAAGGAGTGGGCGGTGTTTGTAGAGCGGCTCGATGCCCAGCTCGCCCAGTTGGACGGGGTGGTGTACGCGGCGAAGTTCGGTGGGGCGACGGGGGGGTTCAATGCGCACCGGGTGGCTTATCCGGACCTGGATTGGCAGGGGTTCGCGGACGACTTTGTGGGTTCCCGGCTGGGCTTGCACCGCAGCCGGGTCACGACCCAGATCGAACACTACGACCACTTGGCGGCTTGGTGCGATGTGCTGCGGCGAATCCATGTGATTTTGTTGGATTTCTGCCGCGACGTTTGGACTTACATTTCCCTGGATTACTTCACGCAAACGACGAAGGCAGGGGAGGTGGGTTCGTCGGCGATGCCGCACAAGGTGAATCCGATTGATTTTGAGAATGCGGAGGGCAACTTGGGGTGGGCAAATGCGTTGCTGGGCCATCTGGCGGAGAAGTTGCCGGTGAGCCGGTTGCAACGGGATTTGACGGATTCCACGGTGCTGCGCAATGTGGGGGTTCCGCTGGGGCATGCGCTCATCGCGCTGGGTTCGATGGAGCGCGGGATGGGCAAGCTGCGGCTCCATGAGGCGGCCTTGGCGGCCGACTTGGAACGCAATTGGGCGGTGGTGGCGGAGGGCATCCAGACGATTCTGCGCCGCGCGGGATATCCGGCGCCTTACGAGGCGTTGAAGGCCTTGACGCGGGGTCAGCAGGGGATTGACGGGCCGGCCATCGCGGCCTTCATCGCCGGGCTCGATGTGGCGGAGCCGGTGCGCGCGGAGCTCGCCGCCCTGACCCCGTCGAACTACATCGGCGACTCGGTCGCCCTGGTGGACCGGTTGCTGGGATGAAGCGGCTCCGCGCTTTCTGGCTCCTGCTGTCCCGGTACCGGGGTCCCCTCGCTGCGAACGTCGGCTTCAACCTGCTGGGCGCAGTGCTCTCGCTGTTCACCTTCCTCGCGGTGGTGCCGTTTCTGCGCATCCTCTTCCGGACGGGTGGCGCGGATCCGGCCACGGCTCCCGCCGAAGCCCCCGCCGCTTCGTCCGTGGAAACGGGGACCGCCCCAGCCGCTCCCCCCACCGCCCTGCTGGAGCAAGTGAATGCCGCCTTCGACCAGTTCGTGGCGTCCGTCGGCGCCCCCCAAGCCCTGGCCACCCTGTGTGTGGCCATTGTGCTGCTGGCCGTTTTGAAAAATGCAGTCCAATACGCCGCCCTCTTCAGTCTGGCCACCATCCGCACGGGGGTGAGTCGAGACCTCCGCAACTTGTTGTACGACAAGATTTTGGAGTTGCCTGTGGGGTGGTTCACCGATGCCCGCAAGGGGGACACGCTGAGCCGGATGACCAACGATTTGCAGGAGGTGGAGTTCAGCGTCATCGGAACCATCGAGGTGCTGTTCAAATCGCCCATCGTTCTGCTGGTTTCCCTCGGTACGTTGTTTGCCATGAGTTGGGAGCTGACCCTCTTCGCGCTGGTGTTTCTGCCGGTGAGCGGGTACCTCATCAGCCGCATTGCGAAATCGCTCAAAAACGCGGCCCGTCGGGGCAAGGACGCGCTGGGGGATTTGGTCTCGCTGGTGGAGGAAACCCTGGGCGGCATCAAGGTGGTGAAGGCGTTCCACGCAGAGGAGGCGTTCCGGGCGCGGTTTCGGGAGACAAACGGGGCGTATTTCCGGCGGATGCGCCGGTTGTACAAGCGGGAATATTTGGCCTCGCCCATGAGCGAGACGATCAGTTTGACGGTCATGGCGGTCCTGCTGTGGTTCGGTGGTGGGCTGGTGCTGCGCGGCGAGGGCGGGCTGAGCGGGGAGTGGTTCATCGGTTACTTGGTGGTTTTTTCGCAGATCATCCCGCCGGCCCGCGCGCTGAGCGATGGGTGGTTCAAGATCCAAAAGGGGGCGGCGTCGCTGGACCGGCTGGATGTGATCCTCGAGGAGACGTGGCGCATCCCGGAGCCGGAGGTGCCGGTGCCGATGGGGGCTTTTGCGCAGGGCATCCGGTTTGAGGGGGTAACGTTCGCGTTTGAGCCGGGAAGGCCGGTGCTGCGCGGGGTGGATCTCGAGGTGCCCAAAGGGGCCACGGTGGCGCTGGTGGGCTCGTCGGGATCGGGGAAGACGACGATGGCGGCCCTGCTGGCCCGGTTCCACGACGTCACGGGGGGGCGCATCACGGTCGATGGGGTCGATCTCCGGGACGTGGGCACGGGGGACCTGCGCGCGAAGCTGGGCATCGTCACGCAGGAGGCTTGGCTGTTCCACGGGTCGGTGGCGGAGAACATCGCCTTGGGGGCGCCCGTCGACCCGGCCCGGCTTCGGGCGGCCGCCTCCGCGGCGAACGCACTGGAGTTCATCGAGCGGATGCCGGGCGGGATGGACGCGCCGGTGGGGGACGGCGGCGGCCTGCTCAGCGGCGGCCAACGCCAGCGCATCTCCATCGCCCGCGCCCTGTACAAAGACCCGCCCATCCTGGTCCTCGACGAAGCGACTTCGGCCCTCGATGCCGCCTCTGAGCAGCTCGTCCAGCAGGCCATCGACCGCCTCATGCAAGACCGCACCGTCCTGGTCATCGCCCACCGGCTCAGCACCGTGCGCCACGCCGACCGCATCGCCGTTTTGGAAGAAGGCGCCATCGTCGAGTCGGGCACCCACGAGGAGCTCATGGCCTTGGGCGGCCGCTACCGCCAGTTGGTGGAGATGCAGGCCTTGGTCTGAAGTGCAGAACGTCCTGATTTCGTGACCCAAGTCGCACCGCCCGTCCGCGGGGATGCCTAGTTTCGTGCCATGTCGAAACCAGCCCGCACGGCCCTCGGGGCCATCGTCCGCAACCGTTGTCCGCGTTGTCGTGAAGGCCAAATCTTCCGCACAAAGAATCCCTACCGCGCCACCACCGCCATGCACCCCCAGTGTCCCCGGTGCGGGGAGGACTTCCAGCGCGAACCGGGCTTCTACTTCGGCGCGGCCTATGTCTCCTACGCCCTCACCGTCGCCCTGTGGGTCGCCGTCCTGGTCGCCCTCTACACCTTCGATGCCCTGGGCTGGATCACCTTCGGTTTCTTCTCCCACGTGGGCACCTTCCTGGCCACCGGCATCACCACCCTCGTGCTGTTGCTCCCCGTCATCTACCGCCTCAGCCGCTCCATTTGGATCGCCCTGTTCACCAAGTGAACCAGACACGGGGATTTCTTGTCAACAAAAAACTTGACTAAATTGGGTAATAAATCAAGTTAAAGCTTTACATTTGGCCCATATTGTCAATGTAACGCTTTACAGAATGAGACGAAATCAGCACCAAGCGACGCTGCAACTTCAACATCTTCAGAGCAAGATGTTGGGATTTCCTCCACCGAGCTCAGGTGTCATTCCGCCCTCTGGTTGGATCAAAGCCATTCGTTCCGCCTTGGGCATGACCCTCCAACAACTGGGAAATCGGTTGCAGATTTCGAAGCAGGGGGTATCTGATTTCGAGCGGCGTGAAATGGAGGGTTCCATCACCCTCAAATCGCTTCGGGACATCGCCCAGGCCATGGACATGCAATTGGTCTATGGTTTTGTGGCCAAGGATGGTTCCTTGGATGCCCTCATCGAAAGGCGGGCCAAGGAGTTGGCCACCCAAATTGTGATGCGTACCGCGCAGAGCATGGGGTTAGAGGACCAAGCAAACTCGCAAGAACGAATTGATCAGGCAATCCGAGAAAGGGCTGGGGTCATTCGCCGCGAATTGCCATCGATGCTATGGGATTAGATTTGGATGCCATTGACGGACAAACTCCGTTGGATGATGATGAAAAGAATGGGTTGCTAATCCCGGCCATTTCCACCCGCAGCGAGTTGGATGAATTTGAGCAAGAGAACATTGAGCGTGCCATCCTATGGACCATGGGACGTTCCATCAAGCCAGGTGGCATCTTCACAGACCCCTTCGTCCGGTTGGTGCATCAAAGGATGTTTGGAGATGTTTGGGCATGGGCAGGTGAATTCCGGAACACCGACAAGAACATCGGCATTGACAAATGGCAAATTTCAACAGCGTTGCGCGGTTTATTGGATGATGCGCTCTATTGGCAACAGCATGACATCTTCTCCCCGGATGAAATGGCCATTCGAGTCAAGCATAGGTTGGTATCCATTCATTGTTTCCCCAACGGCAATGGCAGGCACAGCCGTTTGTTCGCTGATATCATCATTGAAAAAATTTATCAACGACCGGTTTTTTCCTGGGGAGCGGGCAAACTGCCCAGCAAGGGTGATGCCCGAGCAAGATACTTGATGGCCTTGCGTGCTGCAGATCAAGGCGATTGTCAACTGTTGATTGAATTTGCTCGTTCCTAAGGCCCCCTCCCTCTGCATTGCTCGGTTTACCGGTCATTCCAGACCACAGATAACGACCAAAAATCAAAGGGGTCCCTCCGTTGAGAGACCCCTTTTCACCAAATCGCCTGATTCTAAATCTCTTTCGAGATTGGCAAAACCAAAACCGAGTCCCTTTACGCCAAGCGTTCCGGGAAGGTTTCAAAAGCGGTAAAAAAAAATGGAAGGGGACGCCGGGCGGGTTTCGAAACCCGATGGACGCCGGGGCCCGCTCAGTCTATGGAGCCGGAGCGTGTGCCTTCGGTCTGGACCCGGATGCTCTCGTTGTGGATTTGCTCCAGCACCGAGAAGATGAAATCATGGCCGAGGCCGCGGTCCGTGGCCCACTGGCTCCGGGTGGCGAACACCTCGCGCCAGCGCTCGAGCTGCAGGACCGTCAGGCCGTGCTCCTTCTTGAAGGCTCCCATTTGGCGGGCCAAATCCATCCGCGCCCCCATCAACTCCACCCACTGTTCATCCAGCGAGTCCATCTGCAACCGCATGGCGGCCAAACCGCTCACCAAATCGGGGTCCAGGGTCTCGTCCCGGACCACGAGCCGTTCGAGCATGGCGTGCAGGGCGGCCGGGGTGATCTGCTGCTCCGCATCGCTCCAAGCCTGGTCCGGCGTCGGATGCACCTCCACCATGAGCCCGCGCATGCCCAGGTCCAGGGCCTTCTGGGCCACCTGCTCGAGCAGGTTGCGCCGACCGGCGATGTGGCTGGGGTCGCAGAGCAGGGGAATTTCGGGTTTCTCTGACCGGAATCCGATGGGGATTTCCCACATCGGGGCGTTGCGGTACTCCTTGAGTCCATAGCGGCTGAAGCCGCGGTGTATCGCCCAGACCGCACCGCCCGTGGTGGCTTGCACCCGTTCCACCGCTCCAATCCACAACTTCAAGTCCGCGTGCATCGGATTCTTCACGAAGACCGGGATGCGGGTTCCCCGCAGCGCCTCCGCGATGTCCTGCACCGCAAACGGGCTCACCGTCGTCCGGGCTCCGATCCACAGGACATCCACGCCGGCCGCCAGGCACTCCTCCACGTGGGCCGGCGTTGCGACCTCCGTGGCGATGGGCAGCCCCGTGCGCTCCTTCGCCTCGACCAGCCAGGGCAGCGCCTCACTCCCCTTGCCCTCAAACGATTGCGGCTTGGTGCGCGGCTTCCACAGCCCGGCCCGGAGCAATTGGACCTTGCCGGTGGAGGCCAAACCCAGCGCAGTCTCCATCACCTGTTCCCGGCTCTCGGCACTGCATGGCCCCGCCACCACCAACGGCACGGAAGCATCGGTTCCCGCCAAAGAGGGCGGCAAGGAGAGGGGCAGGTGTGTTACCACGGCACAAAGATAACAACGGAAGGACGCCCAGGTTCGCGGGCACCCACCCCGTTCGTCCCCCCTTTTCACCCTTCGGCGCAAAAAAAAAGGTCGTCCCGTTCGGAACGACCTTTGAGTACCCGGAACTGGACTCGAACCAGCACGCCCGAAGGCACAGCCGCCTGAAGACTGCGCGTCTACCAATTTCGCCACCCGGGTGGGTGCAGGGCCGCGGATTCCGCCGCGCGCCAAAGATAAAGAACAACACCAACCTGTTCTTGTGCCCAGGGCGGGAATCGAACCCGCACGTCCTAAACGAACACATGCCCCTCAAACATGCCTGTCTACCAATTTCAGCACCTGGGCGGTGCCCGCTGCGCCCGCGGACGGAAGCATGCGGTTCGTAAGCAAAAAAAGACTGTGATTCCGCTGGGACTCGAACCCAGGACCCTCTCATTAAAAGTGAGATGCTCTAACCGGCTGAGCTACGGAATCGAACAGGTTCCCCTCGTTTGGGGGGGCAAAGATATACAGAATTTCGTGCGGGCAAAGTCGAGGCATTTTTTTTTCGGAGGACGGAGCTTGGGGGGTATAAATTTGGCCTGCGAATGCAACGCAGCGGTCCTTGTTGGTGTCTACATTTACAATCATGAGCAGATTTTCAGCCATCCTCGCCTGCGGGATGCTGTGTTTCGTGGCCACCGTCGTGGTCTTCGGGCAACAGCGCACCCCGTCTGATGCGCCCCACGTAGCCGGCGCGGCATCTCCTTCCTCCGTTTCTTGGGCGATTTGGCGCGGTGACGCGGAACGATTTGCTTTCTGGCAGCTCCACGGAGCGGTGGTGACCGCAGACGAGGGCTGGCAAGCGAAGGAGCAGGGCTTGGTAGCCCCGGGCGGGCTGTACGCCGACTTCGCCGCGGCCCAGGCGGCGGTGGTACCGGCAGCGGGCCACCACGTGACCTGCTCGCTCGCCGACGGGACGATTGCAACTTTTTGGAGTTTGGAGCGGATGGAGGTCCAATGGGCCCGCCACCAGCGCCAGCAGCGCCATCAGCGCAACCAGGGCCCCCAAGCGGCAACCGGGCATTCTTCGAACCCCGCTGTACCCGCAACCCACGCCCTTCCTGTGATGCCCCAACCAACCCCCCGCAAACAATGAGCCACCCAGTCATGAACACCGGGGCC
>JBIKTK010000045.1:0-7210 GCA_044348125.1 Flavobacteriales bacterium
TGACCTCCCGGACTCTTTGAAGCCAGTGGTCAAAGGTGGAGGTTCATTGACGGCATTGCCCATCATTGAAACCCAGGCTGGCGACGTATCGGCCTACATCCCAACCAACGTCATCTCCATCACGGATGGTCAGATTTTCTTGGAAAGCAATTTGTTCTTGAGCGGTGTGCGCCCCGCCATCAACGTGGGGATTTCGGTGAGCCGGGTGGGAGGTTCTGCCCAGATCAAATCGATGAAGAAGGTGGCGGGTACGTTGAAGTTGGACCAAGCACAGTACCGTGAACTTGAGGCGTTTGCGAAGTTTGGTTCTGACCTAGACGAGGCCACGAAGGCAGTTCTTGGAAAGGGGGAACGGAACGTTGAAATCTTGAAGCAAGACCAGAATTCACCCATGACGGTGGAGGAACAGATTGCCATCATCTATTGTGGAACCAACAACCTGTTGCGCAATGTCCCGGTGAACAAGGTTCGCGCCTTTGAGCGGGATTACCTCGACTTGCTTCGCGCCAAGCACCCACAAGTCTTGGCTGATTTGAAGGCTGGCAAGTACGGCGATGCGCAAACAGAAACCTTGGCCTCAGTGGCGAAGGAAGTGGCGGCACAATACGCATAACCAAGGAGATGGCTGGCGGACTCAAAGAGGTTAGGGAACGGATTGCATCGGTGCAAAACACCATGCAAATCACGTCTGCGATGAAGATGGTTTCGGTTGCCAAATTGCGGCGCGCCCAGGAAGCCATCACGCGGATGCGTCCCTATGCTGAGAAGCTTCAAGCGGTGTTGGCAAACGCCAGTGCAACCATGGAGCCGGGCACCAGCATCTATGCCACGCAGCGACCCTTGAAAAGGGTCTTGTTGGTGGTCATTACTTCCAACCGGGGTTTGTGCGGGGGGTTCAACAACAATGCCATCAAGGAGGCGAACTTGGCCATGCGCCAAGAGGGCGTTCAATTCGAAGTGCTGCCCCTCGGAAAAAAGGCATACGATGCGTTTCGTCGGCGGGAAGAAGTAGCTTCCAAAGGTTTCCCATCGGATGCCTGGCAGCTTTTTGATCATCTGAGTTTTCGTGCGGTTCAAGATTTGGGGGAGGTGATTCTCCGGCGGTTTTCAGCAGGGGAATTGGATGGAGTACGGTTGATTTACAACAAGTTTGTGAATGCGGCTGCGCAAGTCCCAACCAATGAGCAATTGTTGCCGTTGGAATCAGGTACAGGTGGCACGGATGCTGCAACAACGGGAGTGGAATACATCTTCGAGCCATCCAGAGAGGAGATTGTGGAGCGCATCATCCCCAACTCACTGATGGTGCAATTCTACAAGGCGGTGCTGGACAGCCACGCTTCAGAGCATGGCGCCCGAATGACCGCGATGCACCAGGCCACTGAGAATGCGGGTGATTTGTTGCGGGATTTGCGCATCAGCTACAACAAGGCGCGTCAGGCGGCCATCACCACGGAGATTCTGGAGATTGTAGCCGGATCGGAGGCGTTGGAGGGTTGAGGTTTTTCGTGCGTAGCTTTCTGCCGTGAGCATCAGACTGCGCGTTTATCTGTCCATGTTGTTGTTGCTGGTTTGTTCCCTGTTGGGGACGGGCTATGTCGCGTTTCGTTACACCTTGAAGCAAGAGGAGGTGTACAACCAGCAACGATTGGAGCGCAAGGAACAAGCGGTGCAGAGGAGCATGCAGTGGGTCTTGGAACAATGGCCTGGAACACTCACAGATTCCATCATTCCCGTGTTGTTTTCGGACAAGATTTGTGAGTTGTCGGATGTCCATGGGTTGGATATTGCCCTTTATAGTCCTGCAGGGGAGTTGCTCATCAGCTCGGTTCCGGGCAAGCCATCCGACTCGACGGCCAGGATGGAGGTACCAGCAGTGGTGTTGTCCAGTTTGGCCGCCGGTTCCTCGAGAGAAGAGGGCGAGGATTTGGATTTCGGGAAGTATGTACAGGCCTATTGGAACCACTTCGATGCCGAGGGAGGCGTGGCCACGGTGGTGAACGTTCGGTATGAGAAGCGACCGGTGGACGGAGGTGGATTCTGGGTGTTTTTTCGGCAACTGGCCCCTGTCTATGGCATGCTGTTCCTTGCGACCAGCGCATTGGGGTTGCTGTTGACAAGGGCCATAGTGGGTCCCTTGCGCGCCTTGCGTGCCGGCATGCAGGCCCTCGACTTGCAGGGCCCTACGGTGCCCTTGGTCTATCCCCACCGGGACGCCATCGGGCAATTGGTCATGGAGTACAACCGGTTGCAGCGAGAATTGCAGGCACGGGTGGAGCAGTTGGCGAAGCAGGAGCGGGAAGGCGCATGGCGGGAGATGGCCATCCAGGTGGCCCACGAAGTGAAGAACCCGCTCACCCCCATGTTGTTGGGAGTGCAGCAACTCGAAAGGGCGCACAGGGATGGCCATCCGGACTTTGATCAGCGGCTTCATCGGTTCGCGGAAATGGCCCGTACCCAGATCCAAGCGCTCTCACAGATTGCGGAAGATTTTCGCAACGTTTCGCAATGGGGAGCCTTGGATTTGCAACACACGGAACTGCTGGATAGCCTGAGACGGAGCACAGATTTGTTTCTGCTGAGCGGCACCTCCGTCACGTGGAACTTCCAGTTGCCAGAGGAACCCTTGCATGTTTGGGCTTCCCCCCCTCACCTGACCCGGGTATTCAACAACCTGCTGAACAACGCTTTGGAGGCGATTTCCGAGGCCAGTGATGGTCGCATGGGCATGGTGGACATCGAAGTCGTAGTGTTGGAGACTACTTGCGAAGTGCACATTGGAGACAATGGCGTGGGAATCGCTCCAGAACGATTGGGGCGCATCTTCGACCCACATTTTACCACCAAGGCCCACGGTACCGGTCTGGGACTCGCCATGGTGCGGGCGATCACGGCCCAAATGGGTGGCACCATTGATGTCCGTTCCGAAAGGGGGCGAGGATCTGTCTTCACTCTGACCCTGAGGCGCGCCCCTGGAACGAACGGTTTGGCCTAAAAAACGAACCCGACGCCTGAAACGAGGTAAGACCTACCCGAGATGGGATTGGCGCCTTTTTCGAGGAGATAATCGACCCAGGTGCCGGACGGAGCCGTGATCCAAGCGCCTTCCAAGCTCCACACCAAGTGACGTCCTCGGCAGGTGAGGAGGCCCGAGAAGTGCTGACCGCCATGGAAGCGCGCCCCTTCGGTGATGGAAACCGTTGGATTCTCAAACCGCACGTTTCGCTGGTTGTGGGCGTCGAAGATGCGCTTGCCCATGCCCAGAGGAATCCGATGGAGGGCTTGTACGCCCCAAACCGGGTTCAGTTGCTTGCCCACACCCCATTCGAGATAGGGCATTTCGATCCGTTGCGGCATCACGGGCCGGTCGTTGTCCGGCCAGTACCAAGAATTGTAGATGTTTCGGAGCCGCGCGAAATCGTCCAGGTAACTGACCCACCGGAGTTCGTCGCTTTGGAAACCGGCTGTAGTAGTTCCGTCGGACAAAGTGCCCTCAACGTAACCGAAGACCGGCGTCATGCCGGTTCCCAGCGTGAGGGTGACCGGAATGAGCTCCTCTGCGACCCAACTCAGCCGCACGCCCCGGGGTCTCCCCGCGGCCCCCAAAGAAGGAAGGCTGCCCTGCAGCGGGCCATATTGCATGGGGTACAAGTGGTTTTCCACTTGGGTGGGGCCCCATTCAGGGTGCGTTTTCTCCACCACGTCCCGGATGGACTGGAAGTTGGAGCGGGTATCGAAAGACTCCAAGAGGCTCCAGGAGAAGTGAAAAGTCACAGTGAACCCCTTTTGCGTGGCCTTCGACACGAAAATGGAATCCTGCAGGGCCTCGTATTGGGACCACAACGAGGGCCGGGCCGCAGGCTCAGCGCCCGTGAACATGCCCTCATTCAGCCGTTGACCGGCCAAATCCGGCAATCCCCAAAGCCCGAGCAAACCGAGCCAAACAAGCGGCGCAAAGAATCTGCCCTTCATTGGAATTCGAATTTGCCACCAAATCCGGCTACCTGGCAGGTGGTGGTGGTCACGAAAAGCCCACGGCGCTCCTGAACGATGAACTTGGGGTTCACCAAGACATCGAAGTCGGTGCCTTGCAAGGCCTTGGCTACGGCCGCCGTCTTCTCAGATCGACCGGGTCCGCGTCCGAAATCCATGGCAGGATAGACCGCATGCACCCGCTCCGCCCGCTTGAAAACCCCCAAGATGACCGTCGTTTTTGCCACACCCAACAGGGTACGGGTGGTGTCTACTTGCACATCCACCTGAATGGGCGCGATGTCCAGAACCACCCGGCCTTCAGCGACTTTTGCACTCCGGTGGGTGGATGTACAACCTGCTAGTGTAACAGCCAATAGCCCGAGCAACAGGGCGAAGGAGAAGTTCGGTTTCATGCTGGAATGGATTTGGAACAAGGAAAAAACAACGGCCGGCTGGGCGTGGCATCATTCTCCATCGCGGCCGTTTGCAGATTGAGGAGATACAGCCCATCCGGAACGTCATTGGGGACGTACAGGAACTCTGTGATCGTTGCGTGAAAACGCGGTGCGGCCGGCACGCACCAGAAAGCATGGTGCCCCGCGAGCACCCCGCCGTCCCGCTCCCGGTCCACACTCGGAAGGTCCGTGAGCAAGTGGTCTACCCCCGCGGCTGCCCAACCCGCCAGCACCCCACTTTCGAAGTACGCGGGATTCGTGTCCGACCAATTGCGCCGTGCCTTTCCACCCTCATTGGGCAGCGTGCGAACTGCCACCGCGGGCGGCATCGGCACATCGCTCGGCAATCCCAAAGCCTCCCACGCCGCCCCAACAGCTCGCTGAACAGCCCCCTGCCCGAGCACGTGGTCCCCGTCCGCAAGCACGTCCGGCACTACCGATACCAGCAGACAAGGCATCCACGCCGGAATCTGACAACCGTTCACCGAATGCACCTCCGGCGTGATGTGCCCGAGGCATTCGGTATGGGTTCCGTGACCATGGGGGTTGAAGGCCAAATCCCGAAAATTCACCGAGCCACCTTCCGCCACCGCCCCGACGAATCCATTCGCCCGCACCGGCTCAAACCGGGGCGCCTCCACGTACCAAGCCCGCGGACCCACGGGCCCGACCGCACAGGATGCATCCACCGGGGCATCCACCGCCACCGCCCACCGCCACCCGGCCCAAACGAACGAAAACTGAGACGTCATCGGCGCCGAAGATAACCCCGCACCCCACCAACCCCGGCCGTGGTCAAAAAAAAAGGGCGACCCACAGGGCCGCCCTTTCTCATCCGAGTCTTCGAATCAACGAATCAGGAAACCCACGCGCAAAGACGCCTGGTAGTTGTTTCCGATTTCGCGCATGCCGAGGTGTCCCGTGTCCACATCGCCCACGATGGCCACCGGTGCATCAGCAGCAGCGTCCTCAGGCGTCGGGTTGGGGTTTCCATAGAGGTTATATGCAACCAAATCACTGATTTCCTGCGTGTAGTCGGTAACATTCATCTTTCCAAAGCCGAAGCCAGCCTCGAAACCGAGGTACATGGCATCCGTGAAGTAGAAATCAGCACCCGTAACCAAGTTCAGACCGAAGGCATTGTAACCCTGCTTCTCCTTCACCGACCACAGCACGTTCTTCTCGAGGTTGCCGATTTGGTTGATGTCGTTTGCACTCCAGAACTCCTCCTCGTAGGTATCGTTTCCGGCGAGCACATAGGCCTCCAAACCGAAGTAGGGAGAAACCCGGTCCGTTCCGTCCCAGTGCCATTCCAAACCTGGAGCGATTCCGAAGGAGGTGGAACCCGTGTATCCCAACAACTGTGGGCTGATGGGGTTCTCAGAAGACAAGTCGCCCTCTTGCGCGAGCACATCCGTGTCGAGGGTGTTGTTCAACAAGAAGGACAAGCGGAAAGCCCGGGTTTCGTCCATGAAGTTCCGGTACTTGATGACCGTGCCGTCGATGGGCGCATCGCCGAAGGGCGTGAACGCCACCTCGATGTTGTGCTCACCACCCATTTGCTTTTGCGCCTGAGCGCCGAACGTGACACAAGCGGTCAACGCGAGGAGAAAGGTAACTTTCTTCATTTGAGATTGGATTTTAGATAAATCTTGGGTGCAAGAACGCTAAAATTTGGCCTGAACACATGACCGGCGTGGGAGTTTAACCAAACCGAGTTGTGGAAAACTCAGGTCGGTGGGCCCTCATTCCACCGTCACACTCTTCGCCAGATTCCTGGGCTGGTCCACATTGCAACCGCGCAGGACTGCGATGTGGTAGCTCAGAAGCTGCAGAGGAATGACGGACAACAATGGAACCAAGGATTGATCACAGGCGGGCAGCTCGACGACGAACTCTGCCATCGGACCCACCACCGTGTCTCCTTCCGTGACCACCGCAATCAGGCGTCCGCCGCGGGCCTTGACCTCTTGGATGTTGGAAACCACCTTTTCATATACATCGTCCGCCGTGGCAATGAACACCACAGGCATGTCCGCGTCGATGAGGGCAATGGGCCCGTGCTTCATCTCCGCTGCGGGATAGCCTTCGGCGTGGATGTAGCTGATTTCCTTCAACTTGAGTGCGCCCTCCAAGGCCACTGGGAAGTTCAGACCCCGTCCCAGGTACAGGGCATTCGTCGATTCGTGGAAAGCCACGGCGATTTCCCGGATGAGATCGTCTTGCGCGAGCACCCGCTCCACCTTTTCCGGAAGCGCCGCCATTTCTTGCAGCAGGGCTTGGTAGCGTAAACGTTCGAGCGTTCCCTTGCGGTTTCCGATGAGGAGCGCCATGGAGGCCAAAACAGCCACCTGGGCCGTGAACGCCTTGGTGGACGCCACGCCGATTTCGGGACCCGCATGGGTGTAGGCACCGCTGTCTGTCTCCCGGGAGATGCTGGAACCCACCACGTTGCAAACCCCGAAGACATGCGCCCCTTGCTGGCGCGCCATCCGAAGCGCTGCCAAGGTATCCGCCGTTTCACCGCTCTGGGAGATGGCAATCACCACGTCCGTGGGCCGAATGATGGGATTGCGGTACCGAAACTCCGAAGCATACTCCACCTCCACCGGTACCCGGGTGAACTCCTCCAACAGGTATTCCGCCACCAGCCCGGCATGCCAACTCGTTCCGCAAGCCACGATGATGAACCGCTCCGCCTCACTCCAACGCTCCCAATGCCCATCGATTCCCGCCATCTTGATTTCCCCCCACTCCAAACTGAGCCTTCCCCGAATGGA
>JBIKTK010000046.1:0-7072 GCA_044348125.1 Flavobacteriales bacterium
CGAGCCATCCCCACGGAGCAACATCGTTCCCACCGAGCTTTGATAGAGCCCCTTCCAGCCATCGCTCGCCGTGGTTTGCGCTGAAGCCAAGCCCGGCAGGACGAGGGCGAACAGAATCAAAAAGAAACGCATCAGTCAAAAAAAAGCGTTGCAATGTGTCGCCGCTTTCCAGCTGCTCACCCAGCCGCCTCCTCACCGGAGTGGCGACACGAGACGGGCAACGTATTTTCCGATGATGTCAAACTCTACATTGACCCGGTCGCCCACCTGCAAGCGGCCCAGGTTCGTGTGCTCCCAGGTGTAAGGGATGACAGCCACCGAAAAACCGTTGTCCGCACTGTCCACAACGGTCAGGCTCACCCCGTTCACGGTCACCGAGCCCTTTTCTACGGTCACATGACCCGGGCGCACCGGGTGTTCGAAACGGAGCAGCCAGCTACCCGATTGGGGCTCGATGGCCACAACTTGGGCGGTGGCATCCACGTGTCCCTGCACAATGTGCCCATCGAGCCGATGGCCCAACTGGGTGCATCGTTCCAGGTTCACCCGGTCTCCTACACGCCGTTCCCCCAAATTGCTGCGTTCCAGCGTCTCTCGGATGGCCGTAACCCGGTAGCCCTCCGGATTCAACTCGACCACCGTCAGACAAACGCCATCGTGGGCCAAACTCTGATCCACCTTCAACTCCCCCTGCCAAGGCACGGTCAACGTGAAGTCCACGTTGCTCCCCGCATGTGCAATGGACCGAATCTCCCCCATTCCCTCAATGATGCCTGTGAACATGTGCTGATTGTTTGAACGGAGTGTCTCCTTCACTCCTGAATTCCATTGCGGCTCCCCAACAGGTGGATTTCCCCGCTGAATCGCTCTTCGACCCGACCCTGCAGCCGAATGGTCTGCACACGAACGGTGTAATAGTAGACCCCATCGGCGCAAGGGGAGCCATCGGTGAGCCTGCCATCCCACATGATGTCGGGATCACGCGTCCGAAACACCTCCAACCCATTTCGATTGAACAGCTGAAAATCCACCTCCGCTACGAACTTCCACGGGAAGGCCTGGAATACATCATTGGAGCCGTCTTCATTGGGCGTAAAGACGTTGGGCAGGAAGTAATATGGACAGTTGTCCACACAGACCGGTTCTGAGAGCGCACTGAAATTCCGGCGCAACACACCATCCACACCGGGGGCCAGGCTGTCAAAGGCCGACACAGCAAAACAGCCTGCGATGGTTCCCTGGACGCCCCCCTCGTTGAACAGGTAGGTCGTTTCCGAGGAATCCTCCCATTGCGCCAGCGTTTGCCACGTTCCTCCGGGTACAGGCGTCCAATACAGCACATAACCTTGGACATCGTCGGCGCATCCCTCTGGATTCTGCCACGTCCAACGGTTCAAGGACTCCGGACAGTCGGCCACCACCTCCAACACCGGTGGACAGGGGGGCGTCAAATCCACCGGGATGCCGCACACCGATTGGCTCCAGTTGACGATGGGATCCACGGTTCCCGAGGCATCGTACCCCCCCCGCGTGCGCACCCGATAACAATAGGACTGCTGGTTCACCAACCCCGTGTCCACCCAAAGCGCGACGTCGCTTTCCGCCCAGAGCACCCAGTTCCCCAAATCATCCTGCCGATGCACCTCAAAAACTTCATTCTCCCAGGGCGTTTGCACGAATACTTCCAGCGCCAGCTCGTTGTCATTGGGGGTCAACGTCAAGAAGGGGGTCGTGGCCACTGTGGCCAGCCCGATGCGGTCGTCCCCGGACCAGGCTTCTGCGGCATAGCGCCAGCGCCGCTGGTCGGTGGGAATGCCCGTGTGGACGAATTGGGTGTCTGGCGAAGGCCAAACCCCACTCCAACCGCTCTCCCAAAGCAACCCGGGCTCGCTCCAATCCCCCTCCGGACCCACCTGGAAAGATGCGTACAATTTGTACCCATACGGACCTGGGAAAGCCGCCAAATCGGCATCCGTCGGAGGAGACCAGGACACCGACACCTTTCCAGCTCCCGCATCGGTGACCTCCACGGAAGCGCCGGTCATCACCGGCACATCCTTGGGAATGGTGGCGCACGCCTCGCTACTGATGACCGACGGCCCGGCATCAGGCCAGAATGCCACCACCCGATAACAATACGTCGCCCCGAAGTTCAGGGCATCCGTATCCACAAAGACCGTGCTCCCGAGCCCTGATACCGTGCCCACCAGTTCGTAGTCCCAACCCGCGGGAAGCCCCACCTCGCACGCCCCCGGCTGCGCCGGAAACACCCCCACCCGGCGGTACACCTCATACCCCCCAGCCGCCACCTGCCAATCCGGCAAATCCCCCCCACAGCCGTGGGCCTGCCACGACACCTCCACCTCCAAACCTGCGGCCTGGGCCACCACCCCCTGAACCGGCGGCGCAATCACCCGAATCAACACCGATTCGATGTCCGACAACGGCGTGGCATTCAACGCATCCTGTGCCTTGAAAAGCACCTGGTACGGCGCTTCCCGCACCTCGGCACAGCGGGGAAGCCAGGTCAACGTCCCCTGCCCGTTCCCCGTGGCCACGAAAAACGCCGGGTGCTCCACCTCGGACAGCGGACCTCCAAGGGCCGTCAAGACCAGCGGGTGGTTGTCCGGATCGGTCGCCGAAACGGCCAGCGAAAGGAACGAGTCCGCCACCACACAAGTATCCGGAATCGCCGCCACCACCGGGGCCTGGTTCGCGCAAATCGCCACACTGACCTGCATGTCCCGCACAACCTCCCCCACCTGAACCAGCATGCCATCCACCATCCTCCATTCCTGCACGCGGATGGCCAAATTGTATTCCCCAGCCACCTGCGGCGACTCCCAGGTCAGATCGCCTGTCACCGGGTCGATGGCAAACAAATCCTCCGCAGGACTGACGAGTTCAGGCGATACATACCCCGGAATGAACTCCCCATCGAACCCCCGGCACGCAATCAGGGCGAAGGTCAACAAATCGCCATCGGGATCGAAAGCCCCCGGATTGTGTATCCAGGGCTGAAACAGACATGCGTTCTCTTGGCCCGGGTTGAGCAACTGAACCGAGTTGTTGTGCCCCGCCATGGGGTTGATGAACAGCAGGGTCTGGATGGCGAACGGGACATCCACGGAACCCGGGATGTTGAGCACCCCATCGTTGCGGTTGGGGTCCTCCACTTCCAGGGCATACACCCCAGGCCCCCCATAGGTGTGCTGCCCCCGGTACACATTGATTTGGACATCGCCCAGCAGCGGTTGGATGCTCTCCCGCTCCAAGCTGTCCAGGAGGGCTCCGGTGACCTCATCCCCCCAACGAATCGGCAACCACGGCCGGTCCGCGATGGCCGACGACTTCGTGTAGGTGGTGATGACCACCTCATAGGTCAAACCCTGCACATGGGTGTAGGTGATCTCGCCCGCGCGGTTGTGCGTCGCCCCTGCCTGACCGGCAAGAAGCCACAAACCCAGCAGGGCCCACATCCGAAGGCAAAAGGGGGTTCCCATTCAACCGACCAAGTTAGGTACTAGCGAGGCATCCGTTACCTTTGCCATACCCCCATGGCAGCCAAAAATTCCCCCACCCGTGCCGGCATCACCGCCGGTGACCCGAACGGCATCGGCATCGAAACCGTGCTTCAGGTCTTCCGAGACGCCCGGATGTTCGACGAGGTCACCCCCATTCTCTATGCCACACCCGAGCTGGTGGAGGCCACCCTCGAGACGCTGGGGCGACCCGACGACCTCGTCTGGGGCGTCATCCAGCAACCGGAACAAGCGAGGCCGCAACAACTCAACGTGCTCCCCTTCCGAGCTGAGCCATGGACCCCACGATGGGGAGTGGTCGACCCGGAGGCAGGCAAGTACGCCCATGGGTCGTTGGAACGCGCTGTGGGGGATTTGGCCTCGAACAAAACCGACGTGCTCGTCACGGCGCCCATTCACAAGGATGCCATGCGTGGCGGCCCTTTCCCGTTTCCCGGCCACACCGAATACCTCGCCCACGTCGCGAATGTGGATGAGGTGCTGATGCTGCTGGTTTCTGACAACCTGCGCGTGGGCGTTTGCACGGGCCACATGGCGCTCAAAGAGGTGTCGGGCGCCCTGTCTTCGGGGTTGATTCGGAGCAAAATCAACCTCATGCACGAGGCCCTGCTGAAGGACTTCGGCATTCCCCAGCCCCGAATCGCGGTGTTGGGACTCAACCCCCACGCCAGCGACAACGGGCTCATGGGAGACGAGGAAAAGCGCATCATCGGTCCCGTGGTGCGGGAGCTGGCGGCCGAGGGGCGCTGGGTACTGGGACCCTATGCCGCGGATGGATTTTTCGGCTCGGGTGCCTACAAGCAGTTCGACGGCATCCTCGCCATGTACCACGATCAAGGCCTGGCCCCCTTCAAGGCACTGAGCTTCGGGAACGGCGTGAACTTCACCGCCGGACTCCCCATTGTCCGAACGAGTCCCGACCACGGCACCGGCATGGACATCGCTGGCCAGGGCAAGGCCGTGGCCGACTCCATGCGGACCGCGATTTTCTTGGCAAAAGACATCCGAAACCACCGCAAGTCCTTCCGAGAATTCGCCTCCAACCCCCTGGAAATCAACACCAACGTTCGGCGAGAAAGCGAATTCGAACGGCGGCGGTAAGGCACAGATGTCCACTTTGTTGGAATTCAAGCCCTCCCGGCTTGTTCCTTCGTTCCTTACGCATTACATTTGCCTCCCCAAATTTGGAGACCTTGGACGTTCGGGCACCCTTCCGCATTCCGTTTGTCGGACTCAAACCCGGATCCCATGGTTTTCAAATCGAGGTAGATGCCGCGTTCTTTGCTTCTTTTCCTCTTTCTGAAATCGAGGAGGCCCACATGACAGCCGACGTGCAGCTCGACAAAATCGGGAGCACATTGGATTGTCACATTCACCTCCACGGAACCTGTGAAATGCCCTGCGATCGCTGCCTAGCGCCCATCCAAGTCCCTGTGGACACCCGGGAGCGCTTGGTGGTTAAGTTGGGCGAAGAGACTGACACAGAGGGTGACGTATGGGTTTTTGGACCCGAAGTACACCAACTGGATTTGGCCCAAACGATTTTCGAACTCGCGCACTTGGGGCTTCCTGCCAGAAGGCTTCATGCCGACTTGGAATCCTGTGATCCCGAAGTGGTTCGCCAAGTGGGATGGACCGAAGTCGATCCAGAAGAAGGAAATGATTCAGACGATGTGGACCCTCGTTGGGACCAATTGAAAGATTTGAAATAACCCCTGTCATGGCACATCCCAAACGACGTCAGAGCAAAACGCGCTCCCGGAAGCGCCGAACCCACGACGCCTTGACCGCAGCCAATGTGGCTACCTGTCCCACCACCGGTCAACCCCACCTGTTTCATCGTGCGCACTGGCATGAGGGTCGGTTGTATTACAAGGGCAAGGTGGTCATGGAGAAGGCACAAGCCTGATGCTGGCCTAAACAGCATTTACAAAAAAGGGCCCTCCGGCCCTTTTTTTATTCACGGGTGTGCCGCTCCATGCTTGGTGCATGGGGCTGAAACCTATCTTTGGCCCCACTTTCCAAGACCCAGAACCTTTGCAGCCAACGCGAATGCATGCGGCCATCACAGCCGTTGCGGGTTATGTACCCGAGGACCTTTTGACCAACGCCGATTTGGAAAAATTGGTGGATACGAACGACGAATGGATTCGGTCACGGACGGGCATTGAACAACGTCATATCCTCAAGGATCCCAGTCTGGCTACCTCCGACATGGGTGCTGAGGCGGTCAAGGTGTTGTGCAAAAAGCGGGGAATGGACCCTTTGGAGATTGACCTCATCATCGTGGCCACGGTGACGGCAGACATGCACTTCCCTGCAACCGCCAACCTGTTGGCAGAAAAAGTAGGGGCGAAGAACGCATGGGGGTATGACCTCAGCGCAGCATGCTCGGGCTTTCTCTTCGCATTGGTAACTGGAGCGCAGTTCATCGAGGGAGGGCGATACAAAAAGGTGGTGATCGTCGGCGCCGACAAGATGAGCGCCATTGTGGACTACACCGACCGCACGACCTGCGTCCTGTTTGGAGACGGAGCGGCGGCTGTCTTGCTCGAACCCACCGAAACCGAAGGGATTCTCGACCACATTTTGAGGGTCGATGGCAGCGGTGCGCAATTCCTCCGCCAAAAAGCGGGTGGCTCCCTGAAGCCACCCAGCCACGAAACCGTGGACGCCCGGGAGCACTTCGTTTACCAGGATGGACAGCCGGTTTTCAAAGCAGCGGTCAAAGGCATGGCCGATGTCAGCTATGAAATCATGGAGCGCAACGGGCTCCAACCTGAGGATGTGGCGTGGTTGGTTCCCCACCAAGCGAACCTCCGCATCATCGATGCCACCCAACGCCGCATGGGATTGCCCGCAGAAAAGGTGATGATCAACATTCAACGGTATGGCAACACCACCGCGGCGACCATTCCGCTCTGCCTCCGGGACTGGGAGAACCAGTTGCGCAAAGGAGACAACCTCATTCTCGCCGCTTTCGGCGGTGGTTTCACTTGGGGGGCCGTGTACTTAAAATGGGCTTATGACCCCATTTAACGATTCATCGGGAGCATCTCCCTTAATTTTGTCCAGCACAATCGCCGAGCCATGACCATCAGCGAAATCCAAGACCTCATCAAATTCATCGCCAAATCAGGCGTGACGGAGGTAGAAATCGAAAAACAAGATTTCAAAATCACGATCAAGGCAGATCCAGGCAAGCGCCGGAGCATGCCCGAGATGCAGCCCGCACCGGTAGCCATTCCAGTGGCTCCTGCTCCCGTAGCCCTGCCGATCCCCACGGCTGCGCCCGTGACGCCGGTCCCGGCAGCTGCACCTGCTGAAGACAACGAAGCCCGCTTTGTGACCATCAAGTCCCCTATGATCGGCACGTTTTACCGGAAGCCTGCACCTGACAAGCCTTACTTTGTAGAGGTCGGTGCGAGCATCCAAAAAGGCAGTGTCCTGTGCGTCATCGAAGCCATGAAGCTGTTCAACGAGATCGAAAGTGAATTCGCGGGCAAAGTGGTGAAAATCCTCGTGGAGGA
>JBIKTK010000047.1:0-7067 GCA_044348125.1 Flavobacteriales bacterium
GCGCGACGCGCAGGGCCGCTGGTTGCAGGCCGTTGCGTTCCCGGGGGCTTCGCGGGTGGACTTGCCTGTGGACGGCTGGGCGCCGGGGATGTACCTGTTGGAATTGACGGGGGAGCGCAGCGCCGGCGGGGTGGCCCGGGCGACCGTACGGCTCGTGGTGGCACCCTGATCGGGGGCTAGCGGGACCGGCGGGGTCAGCAGGGGGTGCCGAAGAGCCCCAGCAAGGCCAGCAGGTCCGCGATGGACACCACGCCGTCCGTGTTGAGGTCGCCTGCGCAGGAATTGTCGGCCGGGGTGGCCAAGCACTCCAGCGGGTCCGGAACGCCATTCGCGTCCGTGTCCACGGACTGCGGGTCCGTGAGGTAGAAGTACAGTTCGAGCCAATCGCTCAGCCCGTCCCCGTCGACATCGCTGCAGGCATCGCCGAGACCGTCTGCGTTGAAGTCGGTTTGGCCTGCATTGGCGATCAGCGGACAGTTGTCCTGGTCGTCCAGGATGCCGTCCCCATCCGTGTCGGTGTCGCCCTGTCCACCGTCCAGCGGGGTGTAGGCCAAATCCCCCACAACCAACAAATGATCGGATGCGGCCGCTGCGTCGCCGGCTTGCAGTCCATACTGAAACAGCCGGGGCACGGGCATGAAGGCGGTGTTGAGCACGAAGCCATGGAGGACGGGCGCGACGGCGTCGGCGGTCACGATGTAGTCGAGTTTGCCCGGGATCCAAGTGCCGGTGCCGTCGCCCCAAGTCCAATCGGCGGGGTGGTCGCTCTGGAGCAGGGGCCACTCGGTCAAGGGGGTTCCGTCGGCATCGGGTGCGAAGTCGGTGCCGTGGGTGGTCTCGTCGGCGATGTCGCCGGTGCGCAGGGTGACCATGGGGCCTGCGAGGCCCACGAGGTTCAGGTCGCCGCCATAGACGACGGGGCTTTCCGGGTTCCACAGGGGGTGGGAGGCATTCCAGGTGTCGCGTTGGAAGGCGATCATTTCATCGGCTTGGTCTTGCCGGATGGTTTCGTTTTCGCTGCCCCCGCAGCATTTGAGGTGGCTGGAGGTGAAGAGCATGGGTCCGGGCCAGGGGGCTGGCACTTGGACCACGGTGGGGAACTGGCGGGTCACGCCGGAGTAGGTCGAGGCAATGGGATAGCGGCTGGCCACCATGAGGTCGTAGTCGTCTTTCACCACCACCCAGTTCGCCCCGCCGGGAAGGGGCATCCAGGTGTTGAGGAGGTTGCGAACGGTGGTGGTGCCCATGTCGTCTACTTCGGAGAAGCCGATGATGTCGGGTTGGACGGCGGCGAGGATGCGCCCCATGGCTTGCTGGGCAGCGGACTGGCCCATGCGTCCGTTGACGTTCCAGAAGGCGACGCGGGTGGCGGTGCCGGGCGCACGTTCCAGGGGTTGCGCGAAGATGGGGATGGAGCCGGGGACGAGGGCCAAGGTGGCGCCGCCAGCGGGGAAGGCGGTGCCGGTGGCCGTGTGGTAGAGGAGGGCACGCAGGGTGTTGCCATCTGCCAAGCCGCACTGGGCGCGGTCGAGCGAAAGTTCGAAGGCGTCGGCGCTGTAGGTCGGTGCGGCCCGCAAACCCGTGCTGTTGAGGTTGCTCGAGCCCACGTTTCCGGTGTACCGGATGGCGGTTCGGGTTCCGAAGTTGATCAGGAGGTCCACGCCGAGCCCGAGGTTCGCGTAGTTGGAACCCGTGTTGGGGTTGTCGTCGGTGTCGAGGAGCAGGAGGTGGGTATTGGGCAGGACGGTCTCATCAAGGGCCACCGGCGTTTGCAATCCGAGCCGGAGGTAGAGGCGTGCGCCATCCTGGGTCATGGCCAGCGCTGTGTAGGGGTTTGTAGTACCCGCCGGAGGCTGCCACGTGTTCGGAATGGCGCTCCAGTCTTGGAATTGGCCGTCCAAGTGGATTTGGCCTGTGAAAGGAACAGGCAAGGCAAGGGCCGCCCAGCAAAAAGCGATGTGCAAGCTGGAGGCGGTCCGCAGGCGGGTGCGCAGGTTCTGGATCATGGTGCAAGGTACCGCGTGTCTCCCTTTTCTTTGTGGCATGAACGAGCGCCAAAGCATGTGGATGCTGCACTTTGTGGTGCTCATTTTCGGTTTTACGGGCATTTTGGGCCGGGAAATCACGCTGGAGGCGGTGCCGCTGGTTTTCTGGCGGGTGGTGATCGGGGGGCTGGGGGTGTGGGTTTGGCTGCTGTTGCGGGGGAAGTACCGATGCATGCCGCCGTTGCTCGCGGCACGGGTGGCGGGTGTGGGGCTCATCGCGGCGGCGCATTGGGTCACGTTCTTTCATGCGATCAAGGTGAGCAACGTGTCGGTGGCGTTGGCGACCTTGGCTTCGGCGCCGTTGTTTGTGGGGGTGATTGAGCCGCTGGTGCACCGGCGGCCGGTGTCGCGGCGGGAGCTGGCCTTGGGCGCGGTCATGGTCTTGGGGCTGTGCGTTCTGGTGGACCTGCCGGGCTGGAGTGGCGAGGGAGGGGCGGGGTCTTTGGATCCGGCCCAGCGGCTGGCGGGCGTAGGTTATGCCCTGGTATCGGCGGCGCTGGCGGCGACGTTCAGCGTGTTCAACTCGGTGCTGGTTCGGAATACGGATGCGGCGAATTTGGCCCGGTGGGAGTTGACAGCCGCTGCGCTGGCGCTGGGCGGGCTGTTGTGGATGCAGTCGGCTGGGGGGGAGACGGACGTGTGGAGGGTCAGTGCACGCGATGCGGGTTGGTTGCTGCTGCTGGGCTGGGTGGCCACATCGTTTGCTTTCTTGATGAGCATCGAGGTGATGCGCCACGTGCGGCCGTTCACGGTTGCCGTTGCCATCAACATGGAGCCCGTTTATGCGATTTTGTTTGCAGCGCTCTTGTACCGTGAGCACGAGCAGATGGATGCGGCGTTTTATGCGGGTGCTGCGTTGCTGGTGGGCTCGGTCGTTGCCGATGCCTGGGGCCGCCGCACCCGGTCCTAATCAGTCGGTGCGGAAGAAGGTCGCGGCGACGGTGTCGCCCAGTAGCCAGTGGGTGGGCGAGATGCGGTAGGAGTCGGGGGTGCCGGTGGGGGAGAGGATGCCGGCGGCGAGGAGGCGCTCCCAGTCGCGGGGGAGGTCGGTGTCGGGCCGGCATCCGAAATGGTGGGCGAGGCCGCGCAGGTCGATGCCGGCCGCAGTCCGCAGCCCGGTCATGAGGGTCTCGTTGTACCGGTCGGTGGGGGTGAGGACTTCGGTTTCCAGGGGGATGGCATCGGCGTCCGCGGCGGCGCGCAGGGTCCGGATGTAGCGGGGGTTGTTGCCGGGCTGAGCGAGGCGGCGCTGGCCGTCGAAGGAGTGCGCGCCGGGGCCGATGCCCAGGTACGGGGTCCCGTCCCAGTACCGGCTGTTGTGGCGGGCGTGGCCGCCGGGGCGGGCGAAGTTGCTGACTTCGTAATGCTGGAAGCCGGCCTGTGCCGTGGATTCGCGGAGCAGGGCGTACTGTTCGACGGTCCGTTCGTCGGGGAGGGGAAGGGTGTCGCCGCGTTCGACCCGGTGGCCCAGGACGGTCCGGGGTTCGACCGTGAGAAGGTAGGCGGACAGGTGGTCGATCGGGAGGTCCAACGCGCGCCGGAGGTCTTGGGCCCAGTGCAGGTGGTGCGGCTCGGGCAGGCTGTAGATCAGGTCGATGGACAGGTGGGGAAATCCGGCGCGGTGGGCCCGTTCCACCCCGTCCAGGGCCTCGCGGGCCGTGTGCGCCCGGTTCATCCACTGCAACGTGTCGTCCTGCAGGGACTGGATGCCGATGGAGATCCGGGTCACGCCGAGGTCGCGCCACGCGCTCAGCGCCTCCGGGCTGAGGTCCTCGGGGTTTGCCTCGAGCGTCACCTCTTCCCAGGGCACCGCCCCCCATACGTCCTGCAGGGCGCGAAAGAGCTGCTGGAGCTGGTCGCGCGTGAGCAGGGAGGGGGTTCCACCGCCGAAGTAGAGGGTGCGTGGCTGTTCAGGCCAAACCCGGCCCCGCAACAAAATTTCCCGGGCCATGCTTTCCACCATTTGGCCTGCCGCCGCCCGCGAGGTCGAGAAATGGAAGTCGCAGTAGTGACAGGCTTTTCTGCAGAATGGAATGTGGATATAGATGCCGGACACGGCCGCAAGTTCGTGCGGAATGCGGTTAAATTGCGGCATGCAATGGGAAGTTCGCTGGCCAGATGGCCGGGTGGTTTCGGTGGGCCCGGAGGGCTTGGCGCAGGGAACCTGGCGGGCCTGTGGTCCGGCCGCCTACGATGTGGTACTGGGGGACCGAACGGTTCGGGTGGTGTTGCTAGAGGGGCCAGATGACCGCGGCCATTTGCGGTTCACCGTGGACGGGGTGGCGGTGGCGGTGCAGGCGGTGGACGCGCGGTCCTTGCTGCTGGAGCGCATGGGCATGAGCACGGCGGCGGTGGCGCAGGACCTGGAGGTGCGGGCGCCCATGCCGGGCAAGGTGCTCTCTGTGGCGGTGGCCCCTGGTGCCGCAGTGGCTGAGGGCGACCCCCTGCTCATTCTGGAGGCGATGAAGATGGAGAATGTCCTCCGGTCGCCCCGTGCCGGACAGATTGCCTCGGTCCACGCGGTTCCGGGTGCAGCGGTAGAGAAAGGGGAGGTGCTGGTGGCATACGAATCCCAAACAACCGACGTTTGAAGCCCATGTTGAATTCCATTGTGCCCCTCGGCCGGGTGGGACTGCTCCTGCTGACCGGGTTCGGGGGCTTGCAGGCCACGGCCCAGGACTGCAGCGACCCCGTTGCGCTGTGCGGAGACAATCCGCAGCAGGTGCAGCTGAGCTACCCGCAGCCCACGGTGTATGCGTGCCTTGATGCGCCCTATGTGAGCGTGTTTTCGTTCACGACGAACAGCAACACGGATTACACGGGTCCGGTGACGGTCGCGTTGGCCCAGGTGGCGTGTGCAACCGCCGGCGCCCCAGACCTGATCCAAGCGGTGGTGGTGCGGCCGGACCCGCAGGCGACTTGCGATGTGGCGTCCTACGAGACGGTGGGGACGTGTCTCGATTGGGTGGGGCCTTACACGATGACGAGCCCCGACCTGGAGCCCAACACGGAGTACCTCCTGCTCTTGGGAACCTCCCATGACCCGGCGGCGGGACCTTGCTCCTTCTTGGTCAGCCTGTCTGGACCCGCGGTCGGAATTGACGTGTGTTGTACGGCGGTGCTGGCTCCGGGCCAGTCCACGGAACTGCAGGTGGTCGGCGGCAACGACGCCCTGGGCTACACCTGGTTCCCGGACACGGGACTCTCCGCCATCCAAGGAAGTTCGGTCACGGCCTCCCCCGATGTGACGGTGACGTACTCGGTGACAGGGTTCATCGGGGCCTGCGCCTACACCGACGCCGTGACGGTCTCGGTCGGAAATCCACTCGATCTGCCCAACGGCTTCACGCCCAACGGGGACGATGTGAACGACTTCTTTTCGGTGCCGGACCTCGTTCCGTACGAGCGCGCCCGGGTGCTCATCTACGACCGTTGGGGTCAGTTGGTTTTCCGGAGCATCGGTTACCCTCAGCCCTGGGACGGCACACGCGATGGCACCCCAGTGCCTGAAGGAACGTACTATTATTCCATCGAACTGAACGATCCCCAGGTTCAGCTCGAAGCCATCACGGGGTACATCAGCTTGGTGCGATGAAAGCCACGAAATGCCGGATGTTGCAGGGGTCGCTCCTGCTGCTCGCTGTCCTGGGCGGAATGCCGCAAGGAAGGTCCCAGTTGTTCCCGCAGCGGAGCATGGGGATGCTCAATCCGTTTCAGGACCATCCGGCCGCTGCTGGAACCCGGGAGTGCCTCGATTTGCACGTGGGTTACCGGAGCCAGTGGGCGGGTCTGGAGGGGGCGCCCACCAATGCCTATGCAAACCTGCATGGCGCTTGGACGGCGACCCAGGACGCATTCCACGGGGTGGGCGGCCGGGTCGAAACGGACCAAACCGGTGCTTGGCAATCGACCTCGTTGGGCGGCGCGTACGCCTACAACTTGCCGCTGAGCAAAGGATCACGGTTGGCGGCGGGGGTCGGGCTGGGCTTTTATCAGCAGCGGCTCAATTGGGGCATGTTGGATTTGCCCGAGGTCGGGGCCGGGCAGGATGCGGCCGTGGTGGGCAGCACCCAAACGGTGTTCCCCTTGGTCGATTTGGGGCTGTGGTACCAAAACCGGCGGACCTATACGGGCCTGACTTGGGGCAACGTGACCCGGCCCGCG
Organism: Flavobacteriales bacterium; assembly: GCA_044348125.1. GTDB lineage: Bacteria > Bacteroidota > Bacteroidia > Flavobacteriales_D > Sanyastnellaceae > CAMCYM01. The sequence continues at coordinate 6,210 of JBIKTK010000047.1, forward strand.
CTGGACGCAATCGGGTTGCAATCGGTCCTGCATCGTCGCCTGGTTTGGCTGGTGGGGACCCGGGTCCCGCTGGAAGGAAAATGGGACTTCCTTCCATCGGCGACATTGCGGGCTGCCCGGGGATTGCGTCCCTCCTTGGACGCGGTGGCCATGCTGGATTATGATGGCAAGGTGTCCTTCGGAGCAGGTTACCGCAATGGCAGTGCGCTGGTGGCCATGTTCCAGGTGGACATTGCCGATTATGTCAGCATCGGTTATGCCTACGACTGGAACTTTTCTGCCCTTCGTCCCGGTGCGCCGGGGGGGCATGAAATCGTGTTGGGCATCAATGCCTGCGACGCGCGTTCGAAGGGAGGACTGCCCTGTCCGGCTTACAACTGACGGGAAGTCCAGCCTTGGATCTCTACACGAACAAGCAACGCTGGAAGGGGGTCCTGCTCTTGGTTGCAGGGCTCATTGTGGTGGCCACGTTGGGTTACTCGAACCACATCGCAGGCCGCATCCGGGCCGAGGAGCAGCGCAAGGTGGCCATGTGGTCGAAGGCCATTGCCCAACGGGCCGCCCTCGTGGGATATACCCAGCAATTGTTTGAGGAGTTGGAAGCGGAGGAGCGGAGCAAGGCGGACCGTTTGGCAAACGCTTACCGCATCCTCACGATGCCGGCACAGTCGGACCTGAGTTTTGTGATGGACTTCGTTTGGTCAAACAACTCCATTCCGGTGCTGGCGTACGATGGGGAAGGCCGGTTTTTGTTCGATGTGAATGTGCCGGTGGATGCGGACCGTGATTCCTTGCGCTTTGCGATGGCGAAAGCGCACAAGCCCATCGTTTTCGAAGGCCAAGGCACCACCATCTATT
>JBIKTK010000002.1:0-19571 GCA_044348125.1 Flavobacteriales bacterium
TCGCTCCAACTTCGGTTTTGGCTTGCGATGGGGCCCCGGTGCAAATTGTGGCCAATGTTTATGACCCTGCGGGAGAGGGTACGATCAACTGGCCCAACCCAGGTCAGGACAATGTGTTGCAGAATTCCTACAGTTACAGCACCACCACCACGGCAAACATCAACGTCACGGTGACCAATGGGTGCGGTACGGCCACCGCCCAGGCATCCGTCAACTCGCAGTTTGAACCCCAGCCAGCGCTGCAAGATGCCAACCTATGTGATGGTGGAACGGTGCTCCTGGACCCGATTGCAAACGATCCCGCCGGATTGACCTATGCTTGGACGCAAAACGGCGTGCCCTTGGCAGCAACCACAGCGACCTACACAGCAACATCTTCGGGCGCGTATTGCGTGGAGGTGTCCAATGCTTGCTACCCAGAGGGCGTTTCTGCGTGTGCAGATGTGAGCATTGTGGTGCCCATTCCCAACCCTTTGGAGGCGTACTCCGTGGATTGCATCGGCAACGGTTATGCGGTGATTGTGCCCGAGGCGCCAGCGGATTATTCATTTGTTTGGCCTGACGGTTCCACAGACAACACTTGGATCATTCAGGATGGCAGTGTGTATGACGGTACGGACATCTGTGTCAGTTACACGGATCCCGATGGGTGCGAGACGAATGAAGCCTGCACGTATGTATGGATTGGGTTGCCACCTTCGGTCAACCCGTTGCCCGTCCTGGACAGCGCGCTGACGCTTTGCCCCGAGGTGGTGAATGTGTTTGATTTGAATCCGCAGTTCGCAGGGGAGTACGAGTGGTCCATCCAGTGTGGAAACGATGTCATTGCGTTCCCGGATGCGCTGGAGCAGTTGAACTTGGTGAGCTCCATGTTGCCGATGGATTGCTGGGGAAGTGAATTGACCTTGACGGCATTGGCCATCAATCCTTGTGCGGTGAATGGTGTCCCGGCTACGTGGGAGGTCATTGTCGACGCTTGCTTTTTGACGATTCCCAACGTGTTCACACCGGGCAACGGGGATGACATGAATGCGTCGTTCCAGATCGAGGGATTGGATGTCTACAATGACGTTCTGCTCCAGGTGTTCAATCGTTGGGGTCAAGTTATCTACCGAAATGAGAATTACCGGAGTGGGGATTGGTTGGCGGGCGATGTGGAGGATGGCACGTACTGGTATACCTTGTTGCTGCCCAATGGCATTGCCTACTCTGGGAATCTGACGATTTTGCGTTGATTCAGGGGTCAGGCCGGAGGGTCCGGAGCGGTCTTGGAGGGGGTTGAACGGTTAAGCGAAGTAGGATGGCGAAGACGAGGACGCAATATGTTTGCACGGCTTGTGGACAGGTCTCTGCGCAATGGGTGGGACGTTGTCCGGGCTGTAAGGAATGGAGCACCTTGCAAGAGGAGCGTTTGGCCCCGCCTGTGCAGGAGGTGCACCAGCGCCGGGGTGCAGGCTGGACCCAAGGCGATGGCAAGGCCCAGTTGCGGCCTTTGGCAGCAGTGGTTTCGGGTGCTTTGGAACGTTTTTCTTCAGGAGACAACGAGCTGGACCGGGTGTTGGGCGGAGGTTTGGTGCCGGGATCGGTGGTGTTGCTGGGTGGGGAACCGGGAATCGGGAAGTCCACTTTGATGCTGCAAGCAGCCATGGCGATGGCAAATGCAGGGAAGCGCGTGTTTTATGTCGGGGGCGAAGAGAGTCCCGAACAAGTCAAGATGCGGGCGGAACGGCTGGGCACGGTGGGGGAGGGCATTTGGATTCTACCTGAAACCCAGACCCCCCTCGTTTTGGAGGTGATGTCCACACAGCAACCCGATGTGGTCGTGGTGGATTCCATCCAGACCTTGTTCCAGCCCCAGGTGGAATCAGCGCCCGGAAGCGTGACCCAGATTCGGGAGAGTGCTGCTGCTTTGACCGCTTTCGCCAAGTCTCGGCAGGTGCCCATTCTGATGGTCGGTCACATCACCAAGGAGGGAAGTCTGGCAGGTCCCAAGGTGCTGGAGCATATGGTGGATGTGGTGCTGCAGTTCGAGGGGGAACGGCACCATGCGTACCGGATGTTGCGTGCTGTCAAGAATCGTTTCGGGACAACCGGGGAGTTGGGGTTGTACGAAATGCACGGCGTGGGATTGGTGGCCGTGGATCAACCTTCGGAGGTGCTGCTGAGCGCAGAGGGAGAGGAGGCCTTGAGTGGCTCGGCGGTCGGAATTGCCTTGGAAGGGGTGAGACCCATGCTCGTGGAGGTTCAGTCCTTGGTTTCGACCGCCGTCTATGGGACCCCCCAGCGTTCAGGAACGGGGTTTGACTTGCGCCGATTGAACATGCTTTTGGCGGTTCTGGAGAAGCGCTGTGGCTTCAAATTGGCGGCCAAGGATGTTTTCTTGAACCTCGCAGGTGGACTGAAGTTTCAGGACCCGGCGCTGGATTTGGCGGTGGTGGTGGCCATTTTGAGTTCTGCGCTCGATGTGCCGCTTCCAGCCGGTACGGCATTCGCAGGGGAGGTGGGCTTGTCCGGCGAGATTCGGCCGGTCCCGAGGATGCCGCAGCGCGTCTCGGAGGCAAAGCGAATGGGCATGACGCGCCTCTTTCTGTCCGGACATACGAAATGGGAGGGGGCTCCGCCGGTGGGGTTGGAGTGCATCGCTGTGCACAAGGTGAGCGACCTGCACGGTCGCGTGTTTTAATCCACTTCAGGGACCTCGGCGGCTGCGGAACCGATGACCACGGCGATCTCGCCCCGGGGTGCCTGTTCGGTGAAGTGGGCCAACACTTCGGCAGCGGTGCCCCGGCGAACTTCCTGGTGCAGTTTGGAGATTTCGCGAACAACCGCCACGGGGCGTTGGGGGCCACAAAGGGAAACCACCTCCCCGAGGAAGCGGACCAGCCGATGGGGCGATTCGTAACACACTATGGTACGTGGTTCGTAGAGCCAGCTGGTGATGCGTTTGGTTCGGCCTTTCTTGGGCGGCAAAAACCCCTCGAAGATGAACCGGTCACAGGGGAATCCAGAGAGGACCAGTGCGGGTACGAAGGCCGTGGCGCCCGGCAGGCAATCCACTTCGATGCCGGCTTGGATGCAGGCCCGAACGAGGAGGAATCCGGGATCGGAAATGCCAGGTGTGCCTGCATCGGAACATAGGGCAAGGTGTTTGCCCCGGCCCATTTCCTGGACCCATCCATCCACGGATCGGTGCTCGTTGTGGAGATGAAAGGCCTTCATGGGCTTCTGTATGTCCCAGATTTTGAGCAAGTTGCCCGTTGTTCGCGTGTCCTCGGCCAAGACCCCATCGCATTGGCGCAACACCTCGATGGCCCGGGTCGTCATGTCCCCGAGGTTGCCGATGGGCGTGGGCACCACGGTCAATCGTCCCGTCATGCAGGCAAGAACTGGCGCAACCTTTTCACGAGTTGCAGCATGGCAAACGCCGTTCCGGACTCGTCTTCCCAATCCACTTGGGGTCCGGCTGCTGCGCGCAGGCGCAGTTCCGCTGCTTCGAGGTTGGGAAGAGCCTCGATTTCTGCACAAAACTTCAAGAATGCTGGGACATCACCGCTTGCAAACACGCCAGCAAATCGGACGCGGTCGTTGATGCCCAGGGCCGGCGCCAAGGCCGGGATGCCCGTCTGCTTCAGTTGTTGGGCCAAACTCGTCCCCCCACCGGCGCTCGGTGTTGCCGCGGTCGCGGATGGTGCTGGCGCGGGCTCGGATGGTGCTGGCGCGGGCGCGGATGGTGCTGGCTCTGTCGGGGAAACCAGGGGCTGGAAGGTCCAGCGTCGAGCAGGTTCGGCCAGGGGGGATGAGGGCGGTTCCGCCGCAGGCTCGGCCAGGGGTTCCACCGCCGGCTCGGCCAGGGATTCCTTCGGTTCCCCCGGGGCGGTTTCCGGAGTTTCGGGCATGGCGACCTCGGTCGGAGCAACTGGGGCGCTCACGGTGGCTTGGTTCCGGGCTTCCGCCATGGCCAAATGCTTCAAAATCACAGCCCGCTCATACACCTGCCTCGCGGTGTTCACAAAGGCCTCTAAGGCTTCCAGCGAAACCTCTTCCTCCTTCCAACGTGCGTGCTCATCGTGCAATTGCTGTACCCACCCTGCCAAGTCCCGGCCTTTCGGTTGCTGTGTGTCCATGGTTATTCCGCGAGGCGCAAAGATACGTGCCCCCTGAACGCTTCAACGGCAAACGCCGGTCCCAGATTGCTCCGGAGCCGGCGTCGCACATTGGGTCAAGTCAGTCCTTTCAGACCCTACAAAGATAAGCGACGCCGCCATTTTGGTGGAGCGTTTATACGCATCCATTTGTATATAACAGCCTTCTGTGGAGTTATTGCGTGTTTTTGCGGAACAGAGATTGGATTTGGGCCTTTTCCGCATCCCAAGCCGCTTGTCGGAACCGCTTCTGGGCTTCGCGGTCCCAGAGGTACTCGGGTTCATCGAGCGTGCCCGTCATCCGGACGAAAAGCACATTCCCGAGCCCGTCATCGGCCACCTCACCGATTTTGTCTCGGCGGGTGTTGCGCAGATCGCGCAGCGTGAAGCCGAGCGTATAATCGATGCGCCCGTCCACGCTGTGTTCGCCAGAAAGCACGATGTTCATGGCCGAAGAATTCAAGGGCGTAGGTGGGAAGGAGAGCGTTGACCCTTGGAATTGGACCTGGGACTCGACGCGTTCCAACCGGATGTTCTTGAGCCGCGAGGCCAAATCATCCGGATCCACCCAAGGAGCCATGAGGCGGTTTTTCCGGAGTTCGGCAACGATGTCCTCAAACGCTTCCACCCCGCGGAGTACTCCCTGGTCGATGGTGATTTGCGCATGGCCGGCGAGTGCATCGTCTTGCCAGCCGGTCGAAGGGCTGTAGCCGAGCTGGATTTGGCCTGAAGCAGTCAGTTTTCCCTCCAGATGCTCGTGGCGCAGGGTGGATTGGTCGAAGTTGTCAAACCCGCGGAACAAGGTGGGTAGGTCGACCCCATCCAGATGGTAATGGCCCTGGAGGGTGATGCCATCCGATGCGGCGCTGCCGGCCCAGTCGCTGGATACCCGACCCGAGGCAAAATCGAAGTCGAGACGGCTGATCGTCCATTGCGCCCCCTGGACTTGGGCGTGCAGCCGGCAACGGGTGGCCGATTGTTCCTCCCAGAGGACGGTGGCGGCGTCCAGCCGGAGTTCGATGTCGTGCCCAGAGGCGAAGGCGGGAAACCCGAGGCCGGCGGCCGTGGAGTCCGGCCCTGGATCGGTCGTCGCAGGGATGGAGTCCCCGGCAGCCGGGGCCCAGGGCCGCAGGTCCAACGTACCGAAATCCGCTACCAGCTGGGCCTGGAGGCCCGACTCCGGCGTCCAGCCCCACGCCTCGCGCCAAACCCCCGACAACGTTCCCGCCGACGAACCCCAGTGCAGGGCGCCGTTGTCGATGTTGAGGTCCCCGGAGGCCGTGGAGCCGGCCGCGTCCAGGGTCCAGTCTGCGCCCATCCAGTCCCCCCGGAGCGCCTGGAGCTTCCAGCTTCCCTTCGGCGGCAACCACGCGCCCTGCTTGAACTGCAAGCCCCCATCAAACTGGATCCGCCCCTCAGAAGGCAGCGCCTGGCCCCAGGTTTCCGGGAAATCCAACCACTGCGAAAGCGGAGTTCGGTCGGCGCGGATTTGGCCTTGAAACTGGAACTGGGGGTTTTCCCAACCGCGGCCCGAAGCGTTGCCCTCGACCCACAGCCCGGGGACCTCCCACAACACCTGGCGCGCCTTCCACTGCAGGGACTTTTCGGCGCTGTAAGTCCACGTGGCACTGAATCCCGCCGTGCCTTCCAGCTCCCGGATGCGGAAGCCGTCCCAGTCCTTCTCCGGGGACCACTGGAAATCCGCGTTGCGCATCCGCACCTCCCCTTCTGCCTGGCCGTTTGCCCCCGCTGCCCGGCCCTCCAGTCGGCCCGCCCATTCCCACTCGGCCACCGCCTCCGGCAACCCCGCGACCCAACCGATGGCCTCGCTCGACACCCCCTCGAAATCCACGGACCACACGGGATCCGAGTCCTCGGCCCAAACCGCGTTCCCCTGCACCGCGATGCCCGCCCATTGCGCGTCGTTGAGGACCCACTCCGTTCGGCCCAAAACACCGTCGTACCGAACTTCGCCCTCGAGTGCGCACATCGGCGCGTCGGGCTTGAGGAAGTCCGTTTGGGGCAGGATTTGGCCTTTCAGATCCGCTTGAAAATTCTGGTTTTCCCAAGCTCCACGGCACTGCAGCGCCTCCACCCAGACCGACTGCGCATCCACCGCCACCTCCATCCGTTCCAGTGCCAGCCGTTCGATCGCCCACCGGTCCACCCCCGCCGCCGTCGAATCCGTTTCCCAAACGTCCCAGTTCCACACGCCCCCTTGCCGCTCGGCCAGCGCCAGCCGCCCGTCCTCCAAGCTCAGCCCCTGCAACACATACTCGCCTTGCAACAACTGCAGCAGGTCGAAGGCCAAACCCACCCGCTCAGCGCGCAACAACGTGTCGCCCAGTCCCGCTTCGGTCAGCGCCTCCCCACTCCCGGCGAGCCAAACCCCCTCCAACCCGACCGTGATCCGCGGAAAGTCGTGCCACCAAGACACGTCCATGTCGCCGATGTGCGCGTCGGCCCGCAGGGACTTCTCCACCTCTGCCAGCACCGCTGCTTCGATTTCGTCTTCGTGCGTGGCCACCCAGCCGATGGCGCCCCCGAGCAACAGGGTCCCGCCGATCGCCATCCCCAGGAAAACCCGGAGCCAGGGACGGCGTTTCGCCGGCCGGCCCAAGGGCACCTCCTGCCTACCGTCTGTGGGCGGGTTGGGAATCGGTTGCATCGGAAATCGCTGGAACAGGAGGGTTTACGAAATCGGAACGAAATTCGTCAAAAAATCGTTTGTACGCCGCACAATTCGGCGGCTCTGGGTCCCATCTTTGGAACAATGGAAAAGCGCACGTTTTTGAAGTTGGCCGGCTTGGGCAGCGCGGGACTTTTGGTCTCGCCTTGGATGGCTTGTGGAACCAAGAAGGACGAGGATCAGCCTGCCGAAGCCACCCAGCCCGGGGAGTACAAGATGTTCGTTCAGGAACCGCTCGGTTACAGCTGGGATGCACTGGAACCGGACCTCGATGCGGCGACCATGGAGCTCCACTACAGCCGGCACCATGCGACCTACGTGGAGCAGTTGAACATTGCGTTGCGGGAAGTTCCTGCGAAGTACGGCATGGATCTGCAAACCCTGCTCCATAGCCTCACCCCGGAGGAGACCGCCTTGCGCAACCACGGCGGCGGACACTTCAACCACACCATGTTCTGGCGCGTGCTCACGCCGGGTGGATCCACGGCTCCGCAGGGGGCGTTTTTGCAGGAGTTGGAGAAGACCTTCGGTTCTTTCGCTTCCTTCCAACAGCTCTTTGCTGATGCCGGCAGCAAGCGGTTCGGGAGTGGTTGGGCTTGGTTGATTCGGAACCCAGCCGGCAAGTTGGAGGTCACCAGCACCCCGAATCAGGACAATCCCGTGATGGAGGGCATTGCGGAACAACCGGGAACACCGATTCTGTGCATGGATGTTTGGGAGCACGCTTACTACCTGAACTACCAGAACCGCAGGACCGATTACATCCAGGCGTTTTTCCGCAGAATCAACTGGGACCAAGTCAACGACTTCTACGAAGCTTCGCGGACCCAGCCGTCGGCTTGAGCGCCGTAGGCATCAGTCCTGCCGACGCACCCATTCTCCCATGGGAGTCAACCCGCCCTTGCGGACCAGTTGACGGAAGGCGGCATTGTTTTCGGGCTTGAGAATCCACTGCTTGCTCGCCTCGCCGACCCCGGTGGTGGAAATGCCATCTTTGAGAACTTCTTGCCACACCTTCACGGCGTCCTCGTTGTCGCTGTTGAAGCCGTACAGGGAAAGGACGTTTCCACGGCGTTTTGCCAGCATCACCTCCCAGGTTCCGTTGTCCTGCTTGCGGTTGATGACCAAGAAATCCCGGTAGCGCCGGAGTTTCATTTCCTCCCCCAAGATGTACAGCTCGCTGCTGTCCAAAGGCATGAAGTAGTGGTCGTTCACCTTGTAGGCATTGTTGTCCTTGTCCACCCAAACCCCTTGCCAAGCTTCAGGAAACGCTGCCATGTCCTTTCGTTCCATGGGCATGGGTTCGGTGAAGGTGGCTTGGGTACATCCCGTAGCCAGCAGGATTCCCCATCCCATCAGGGCCAGCCAGCCCTGGGACCGAACAGTGGAAAATGTTTTCATGCGGTTGCCTTGAATTAGCTCAGAAAGAAGATGGCCAGGCCTCCAGCCACCAAGCAGTAGAACGCAAAGAAACCCAGGTTCAGTGCCCGGACCAGTCGGATCATCCACCGGCAGGCCAGCGCGCCGCTTGCAAATGCGGCAACAAAGCCCACGGAATAGGCGAGCCAAGGAGTTTCCGCCCCGCCCGCCGCGCTGCCTGTTTCCAACAAGTCCATGCCTTCCAACAACATGGCCCCGAAAATGGGGGGCAATGCCATCAGGAAACTGAAGCGCGCAGCCTCGGCCCGGGGGATGCCAGCGAGCAAACCCATGCCGATGGTGGCCCCCGACCGGCTGATGCCTGGAAGGATGGCAATCGCCTGTGCGACGCCCATGGCCGCCGCACCACCCCAGCCCAGCGAACGTCCGTTGCGGGCATAGCGCTGGGCGATCCACAACCACGCCCCCGTCACCAACAACATCCAACCCACACGGCCCGGCTGGCCCACGAAATGGGTCTCAAAGGCCTCACGGAAACCCAAGCCCACCACCGCAGCCGGCACAGCAGACAAGGCCATCCAGAGCACATAAGCCCGAGCGGGAATGGCCGGTTCCTGGGGCCCGATGGCGGAGCTTACATCTCCGTCCCGGAACACACCCCCCACCAAATCGGCGATGTCCCGGCGAAAAATCCAGACCGTGCTCAAGGCGGTGGCACCATGCACCAAGATGTTGAAGCGCAAATCCTCTTCGCCCACCTCCCCCAAAATCGCTTGCCCCAAGGCCAAATGCCCCGAACTGCTCACCGGCAGAAATTCGGTGAGCCCCTGGAGCAATCCCAGCACCAGCGCCTCCCAGATGCCCATCAGCGCTTCAGAATCGCATGGAAAATCGTTGCGTATCCCAGCAGGACCACAACCGGAGCGACCACCAGCCGTTGCTTGTTAAAAATCTCGGGATTGAAAACGTCCGGGTCCTCGGACTTGCCACCCGACATCAAGACGTAGCCCACGACAAGCAGCAAGATGCCCACGCCCAAGCGCAGAAACTGGCTTCTGCCCATCGCAAAATCCCCTGCGCGGGACTTGCCTTCCTTTTCCAATGTTGCCATAGGCCAAATTTAGCGCATCCCCTCAATACAACCGGTCCATCTCCATGCGGAGATAACGGTTCACGGCAAAAACCGTCGACAACCACCCCAGCAACGCTCCCAATCCGATCAGTCCCCCTGCCAGTGCCAGCATGTGCAATGCACTCCAACCAGCCAGCAATTCCCCGGCGATGCTTCGGATGAAAGCCATCAAACCCGTTACCAGGGCGAAACTGAACAGCCCAGAAACCACCCCCAGCATCGCGCCCTGCACCAAAAAAGGCCGGCGGATGAGCCGGGGGTGCGCTCCGACCAGCTGCATGGTTTTGATGATGAACCGCCTGGCAAAAACCGTCAGCCGGATGGTGTTGTGCAACAGGGCCACCGCTACGATGAGGAACAGCAAGGCCAGCACGGCCAGCGGTCCGACCAGCTGTTGGATGGTGTCCTCGATGCCGGACAACAGGTCCGCCTGCCAAACCACCTCCGTAACCCCGGGAATCTCCCGAAGCCGGGCCACCGCAGTCTCCAGCGCTTCCGTCGATCCAAACTCCGGACGCATGGTCAAGTCCATGACATCGGGCAGCGGCACGTAGCCCAGAAAATCCACGAACGATTCGCCCAGTTCTTGCTCCAATTCCCGGCTCGCCTCGGCCGGATCCAGGTACCGTGCCTCTGCGACCGCGGGGTCCGTTCGCAGGGCTTCCTGGGCCAGATGCAACACCTCCGGCTCCAGTTCGCGCTGGAAATAAACCTGCACCCGCGCCTCCTGCCGCAATTGCGTCTCCCATCCGCGCCCCAGCACGTAAAGTGCTGCAATACAACCGATCATGGTCAGCGTCAGCGTCATGCCCACCAAGGTGGTGATGGACGTGGTGATGCCGGAAGTCGTTTGGGGGGATGCCATGAAGGAGCGCTTGTTAGGCCAAACTTACAACCCCCTCGACGTACCCGCAGCCCGCAGCCCCAATTTCTTGGTCTTCCCGTTGAACATCGGTCCGCTACCCTTGTTTAGAATGATTCTGAACAACCTACCTTTGCTACCACAAAAAGGGGATGCGATGATCACCGTCAGCGACAGTGCAAAAGACCAAGTACAGCGACTCTTGGGCGAATCCGGAGCCGGGGAAGACCACTTCGTGCGGGTCGGGGTGAAGGGAGGAGGCTGCTCGGGATTGATGTACCAACTGGATTTCGACCACCAACTCCAGGAGGGCGACCAGGTGTTTGAGGACAAGGGGGTCAAAATCGTGGTGGACCGCAAGAGTTTCCTCTACCTCGTGGGCACCGAACTCCGGTACAGCGGTGGGTTGAACGGCAAAGGATTTGAGTTTCACAACCCCAATGCGAACCGCACCTGCGGCTGTGGGGAGAGTTTTTCGCTCTAAAGCAGGGAAGCAGGGCATCGGAAACCATGGCATACGACAAGAAAAATGAGGTGTTGGAACAGTGGACCCAGCAGACCTATGCCTACGGGTTCTCTACCGACATCGAATCGGACAAGGCCCCGGCCGGGTTGAGCGAGGAGATCGTCCGGTTCATCTCGGCGAAGAAGGAGGAACCGGAATGGCTGCTCGATTGGCGGTTGCAGGCCCTGCGGGCTTGGCAGGGAATGGAAGAGCCTGTTTGGCCGCATTTGGACTACCCCTACCCTGACTTTCAGGCCATTAGCTACTACGCCGCACCGAAGGCCCGGCCGCGGCTCGACTCCCTCGATGAGGTGGACCCGGAACTGCGCAGGACCATGGACCGCCTGGGGATTTCGCTGGACGAGCAGAAGCGGTTGAGCGGGGTGGCCGTGGACTTTGTGATGGACAGTGTGAGTGTGGGGACGTCCTTCAAGGCGAAGTTGGCAGAGCTCGGCATCATCTTCTGCTCGATGAGCGAAGCCGTGAAGGAGCACCCGGATTTGGTTCGCAAGTACCTCGGCTCGGTGGTACCCGTGCGCGACAATTTTTACGCAGCACTCAATTCCGCCGTTTTCACGGATGGTTCTTTCTGTTACATCCCGCCGGGCGTTCGTTGCCCGATGGAACTCAGCACCTACTTCCGCATCAACGAGGCGGGCACGGGCCAGTTCGAACGGACCTTGGTCGTCGCGGACCGGGGAAGCTATGTCAGCTACCTCGAAGGTTGCACAGCGCCCCAGCGGGATGAAAACCAACTGCATGCCGCCGTGGTGGAACTGATTGCCTTGGACGACGCCGAAATCAAGTACAGCACCGTCCAGAATTGGTATCCCGGCGATGCCGAAGGCAAGGGCGGTGTGTTCAACTTCGTGACGAAGCGCGGCATTTGCCACGACCGGGCGAAGATCAGCTGGACCCAGGTGGAGACCGGCAGTGCGGTGACCTGGAAGTACCCGAGCTGCATCCTCAAGGGCGACGACAGCGTGGGCGAATTCTACAGCGTGGCAGTCACCAACCACATGCAGCAAGCGGACACCGGAACCAAGATGGTGCACCTCGGTCGGAACACCTCCTCGACCATCGTGTCCAAGGGCATTTCTGCGGGGAAGAGCCACAACAGCTACCGGGGTTTGGTCCAGATGATGCCATCGGCGGAGAACGCGCGCAACTTTTCGCAGTGTGATTCCTTGCTGATGACCAGCACCAGCGGGGCCCACACCTTCCCGTACATCGACGTGCGCAACCCCACGGCCCGGGTGGAGCACGAGGCCACCACTTCCAAGATCGCCGAAGACCAAATCTTCTACTGCCTGCAACGCGGCATCGACCAGGAGCAGGCCATCAGCTTGATTGTTAATGGGTATGCGAAAGAGGTGCTGAACCAGTTGCCCATGGAGTTTGCGGTGGAGGCCACCAAATTGTTGTCCGTTTCATTGGAAGGTAGCGTCGGATAATCGCCATGCTCAAAATCAACAACCTGCATGCCCGCATCGGCGAGCACGAAATTTTGAAGGGTCTCAACTTGCACGTGCCCCCCGGCGAGGTGCATGCCATCATGGGACCCAATGGATCGGGAAAGTCCACGCTGGCTTCGGTTCTGGCCGGACGGGAGGACTACGAAGTCACCGAGGGTTCGGTCGAATTTGATGGGATGGATCTCCTGGAGTTGGATGTGACCGACCGCGCCCGGGCGGGACTCTTTTTGGCCTTCCAATACCCGGTGGAAATCCCCGGGGTGTCCAACATGAATTTCCTGCGCGCGGCGCTCAATGGCAAGCGGGCGTACCAAGGGCTGGAGCCCATCGGCAGCCGGGCGTTTTTGGAGCTGGTGCAGGAACGTTCGGCCTGGGTTCAGCTCGATGGCCGGCTCAAAAACCGTTCGGTGAACGAAGGGTTTTCGGGGGGCGAAAAGAAGCGGAACGAGATTTTTCAGATGGCCATGTTGGAGCCGAAGTTGGCCATCTTGGATGAGACCGATTCGGGTCTCGACATCGATGCCCTGCGGATCGTGGCGGAAGGGGTGAATGCGATGCGGTCGCCGGAGCGGAGTTTCTTGGTCATCACGCACTACCAGCGGTTGCTGGATTACATCGTTCCGGACCGGGTGCATGTGTTGTACCAGGGGGCGATTGTGGATTCGGGTCCCAAGGAGCTCGCACTGGAGCTGGAGGAGCGGGGTTACGATTGGATCAAAGAACGGGTCGGATGAGTGCGGAGGCGATGACTTGGGAGGTGTCGGGACCGGCGGATTTCCGCGAGGAGGTGCGGAGCCGGTTGCGCCAGGTACCCGCGGCGCCCGCGTTGCAGGCCCAGGCCCAGGCTTGGCTGGAGGCCCTGGAGGGGGCTTTTCGGGAGGCCGGCACGGAGCCGGGGGCCGGCGTGGGCGCCGCCGCGGGTCATGCGGCCGTCCGGGATCGGGCCCTGGCCGCCTTGGCGCAGTGGCCGGTTCCCCACCGGCGGCTCGAGCGTTGGAAGTACACGCCGATTGGGGCGCTGCTGGAACAGCGTTTTACGCTGGCGCCGCAGCCACTGCCGGTGGACCGAGCGGTCGCTTGCCCGGCGTGGTCCGGTTACCGCGTGGTCATCGTCAATGGCCGGTGGGTGCCCGCGTGGAGCCGATTGCCCGAGGGGGTGGTGGTGGAGATGGGCGCTTCGGACGGATGGGACCAGCAGGACTGGATGGGGGCGGTGTTGACCCGGTATGCGCAGGAGGGAATGGTGTTGCGGGTGGAGGCGGGCGTGGCGCTGGACGCACCCATCCTCGTGGAGTCGGTGGTGCACGGGGTCCAGGTGGCCTGCTTCCCGAGCCATCGGATGGAGCTGGGGGCCGGTGCCCAGGCCACCGTGGTGGAATGGTCGCACAGCACCCCGGAAACGACTGGGTTCTGTGGCACCGGATGGACCCTTTCGCTCGGCGAGGGCGCCGTCGCATCCCTGCAACAAGTGGTGAACGACGCCGGTACGGTGCACCGGCAGGTGTACCTCACAGCGAACCAGGCGGCGGAGAGCCGGATGCAACACGTGCATTTCGTGGTGCAGGCGAGCCAGGTGCGGGCGGATTTGGCCTTCCGCTTGCTGGGGGAAGGCGCTCATACCGAATTGAAAGGGGCTTACCTGCCCTGCGGTTCGGAAAAAGTCGCCCACTACACCACGGTGGACCACCGGGTGCCCCATTGCACGAGCGACGAGGACTACCGCGGGGTGCTGTACGACCAAGCGACGGGCGTCTTCAACGGGAAGATTTTCGTGCGCACCGACGCCCAGAAAACCGAGGCTTACCAGCGCAATGCGAATCTGCTCGTGGGCCGCGAAGCGGTCATGTATTCCAAGCCAGAGCTGGAAATTTACGCGGATGACGTCAAGTGTAGCCACGGTTGTACCGTAGGCCAAATCGACGAAAAAGCCCTCTTCTACGCCCGGTCGCGTGGCATCTCGGAGGACGCTGCCCGGGCCCTGCTGGTCGAAGCCTTTGTGGCGGAAGCGTTGGAGGTGTTGCCCGGGGAGGGGGTGCGTGATGCGGTGCGGTCGGCGCTGGCGGCCCGGCATGGCGGATTCGGGTTGGAGGACGAATGGAACGACTGGACCGCCTGATGGTCCTCCGGGGCATGTCCTCCACCCGGGCACGGGCTGCACGGGACATCGAGGCATGCGGGGTTCGTGTGAATGGGACGGTGCAGCGGAAGCCCGGGAAATGGGTTCCGTCTGACGCGGAACTGGCGTGGGAATCCGCGCCCATGCCTTGGGTGAGCCGGGGTGCGCTGAAGTTGCTCGGTGCTTGGGAGGTTTGGCCTGAACTGGTGCCGGTGGGTGCGTGGATGTTGGATGTGGGGGCTTCGACGGGTGGGTTCACGGAGGTGGCGCTGGCGCACGGGGCGCTGGGGGTGGTGGCGGTGGATGCCGGGTCAGACCAACTGGCGCCGGGATTGCGGGCGGATGACCGGGTGCGGTGGTTCGACAAGACGCAAATTCAGTCGCTTCGGCGGGAGGACATCACCGCATTGGGTGTGCCATTGCCTACGTATTTTGCTGTGGATGTGTCGTTTGTGAGTGCCACGCGGGTGCTGGGTTCGGTGGAAGCGCTGATGGCCCCGGATTCACCTGCCCACGGGGTGGTGCTGGTGAAACCGCAGTTCGAGGTGGGGCCGCAAGGCCTCGGCCGCAACGGGGTGGTGCGGGATGCACGGCTTCGGCAACAGGCTTTGGATCAGGTGGTGGCCACTGCCCGCGAGGTGGGTTTTGTGGCGGTAGATTGGGCTCCCTCGCCCGTCACGGGGGGAGATGGAAACGCAGAATGGCTCTTGAGACTGCATAGACCCCATTGAAAACATGACGCATCGCCCTTTCGACCTCGAGGCCATCCGTGCCCAGTTCCCCATCTTGGGCCGGCAAGTTCATGGGAAGCCCTTGATCTACCTCGACAGCGCGGCATCTTCTCAAAAACCTGAATCGGTCATCTCCGCCCAAGCGGACTACCTGCGTACCCGCCACGCAAACGTGCACCGGGGGGTGCATACCCTGTCCCAAGAGGCCACCGATGCCTTCGAAGCGGCTCGGGAGCGCATCCGGCAGCACCTGCATGCCGCGCATGTTGAGGAAGTGATCTTCACCTCGGGGGCCACGGCTTCCATCAACCTCGTGGCCGCAGCTTGGGGCCGCACCCAGCTCCGGGCCGGGGATGTGGTGGTCGTGACAAGGATGGACCACCACGCGAACATCGTCCCGTGGCAAATGGTCGCAGAACGGACCGGGGCACGGGTCATGCCCATTGCGGTGTTGGAAGACGGCACGGTGGATGAGGAGGAATTGCAACGGTGCCTCGCCTTGCAGCCGAAGTTGGTGGCCTTCCCCCACGTTTCGAACGTGTTGGGCACGGTCAACCCCGTGGCCCGCTGGGTTCGGGCCGCCCACGACGTGGGTGCGGTGGTGTTGGTCGATGGCTGCCAAGCGGTCCCCCACCTCCCGGTGGATGTGCAGGCGTTGGGGGCTGACTTTTACGCTTTTTCTGCCCACAAGGCATACGGTCCGACGGGCTTCGGGGTGCTTTACGGGAAGCGGGCGCTCTTGGAGGCGATGCCGCCCTTCCTGGGTGGGGGAGAGATGATCGCGCACGTGGATTTTGAGGAGGGAACGACGTTTGCTGAGCTGCCCTTCAAATTCGAGGCAGGCACCCCGCACATCAGCGGTGCCATCGCTTGTGCGGCAGCCTTGGATTGGATGTCCAGCTGGGGTCTGGAAGCCCTAGCGGCCCACGAACATCAACTCGTGGAGCGTGCTTTGGCAGGACTGTCCACGGTGGCGGGCATCCGGTTGGTGGGCACTCCACCCGAGCGGGTCGGCGTGGTGAGCTTTCTGCTCGAAGGGGTGCATCCCTATGATGTGGGGGTGCTGCTCGATGCCCAAGGCGTAGCGGTGCGCACAGGCATGCACTGCGCCGAGCCCCTCATGAAGCATTTGGGCTTGCCCGGGACCGTGCGGGCTTCGTTTGCCGCCTACAACACCCCCGAGGAAGTCGATGCATTCGTGGCAGCCGTCCACCGTGCCGCCCGCATCCTCCGCTGAACCGGCGTAACTTGCACCCATGGACGCAATGGAAGATCGACAAGCCGCCATCGAACTGGAATTTGCGGCCTTCGACGACTGGACCGACAAGTATGAACTCCTCATCGAGCTGGGCAAGGAACTTCCCGGCATTCCTGTGGAACGGCGGCAGGATGACTGGCTCATCCGGGGCTGTCAATCGAAGGTTTGGCTTCATGCCTCCCGGAACGCCGATGGAACGGTCCACCTCGAGGCAGACAGCGACGCCATCGTGACCCGGG
The DNA here is from genome assembly GCA_044348125.1 of Flavobacteriales bacterium. GTDB lineage: Bacteria > Bacteroidota > Bacteroidia > Flavobacteriales_D > Sanyastnellaceae > CAMCYM01. Next base: position 16,530 of record JBIKTK010000002.1, read on the forward strand.
GGCTGGCGGGACTGATGGTTCGGATTTTCGATGGATTGCCGCCTTCCGTGGTGGCCCAAGGCCCCTTGTGGGTTCTGGAGCGCATCGGGTTGGCCGCCCACCTCAGCCCCACCCGGGCAAATGGCTTGCGGTCTATGGTAGACCAAATCCGCTTGTACGGCCGGGTCCTCGCCATGCAGGATGGTGCCTTGCCACCCGCACAGCCCTGAGGCAAGCGCCCATTGGGGCAAGAAAAAACCCCCTGGAAGCGCGTAAGACACGCGACCAAGGGGTCTAACCCTAACCACGACGACCAAAGATGGATCCGAGGTCTTGCAGGTAAAGGACAGCCCGGTCTTCGGTCAGGGAACCAGGACAGGGGCTGGATTCCACCGTCCTGTGTAAAGACCCGAAAGCAACGAAAAGGGTTGCATCCCCGTTCAGGGGGCCTCCTCATACCAGGTCTGCATCACCCGGAGGGCTTCCTCAAAAGCCGGTCGCGATTTCTTGGCGATGGGTTCGGAAGCCGGGGTTTCCTCGGCGAGGTGGTCCACCTGCCTGCCGTTTTTCCAAAAGCGGAAGCAAACGTGTGGGCCGGTAGAGAGTCCTGTGGAGCCGACGTAGCCGATGACCTGTCCTTGGTGTACCCGGGCGCCCACCGAAACCGCCCGCTTGGACATGTGCAGATACTGGGTTTCGTAGGTGCTGTTGTGTCTGATTTTCACGTAGTTGCCATTGCCCGAATGGTATTCACTTTTGGTGACCACACCATCGCCCACGGCGATGATGGGGGTTCCGTGGGGAGCGGCGTAGTCCGTACCGAGGTGGGCCTTGACCCGGTTCAAAACGGGATGAAACCGCTTCATGCTGAACCGGCTGGAGATGCGGCTGAACTCCACGGGGGACTTCAGGAAAGCACGCCGAAGCGATTCTCCGTCCGCATTGTAGTAAGCCGGTCCCGATCCCGCATCAAACCGGTACGCGGTCAGCAGCTTGCTTCGGTGGGTGAAGTGGCTGGCCAGAATCTTCGGTGAACTGACCGGCTCCCCGTTCACCGTTTCGACCTCGTAAAAGACATCGAAAGCGTCCCCTGCTTGCAGACGCGTGAAGTCGATCGTCCAGGCATACACATTCGCCATGGAGAGGGCCAAGGCCGACGGCGCACCGATGCGATCCAAGTCCACGTACAGCGAACTTTCGATGGTGCCCGTCGCCCGCACGCGCACCGTGTCCACGGGAAACGTGTGCTTTTCCACCCAGATGCTGTCCCCGAAGTGGAACTGGACATACTCGCGCAAACTTCCCTGATAGACAAAGCTCACCGGGGTGAAAGCACTGTCGGGCTTGTGCATGGACCACCAGGGCTTGCCCACGCGAAGATCCCGCACATCCCAGATGCCCTGCGTGGCGTCCACGGCCTCGGCGATGGCTTGGTTGTCGAGTCCGACGCTGGAGAGCAGGGCGGAGAGGGTTTGGCCTTCACGCACTTCACCCGAATCCGGAAGGAAGTAATTCCAATCCAGACCATACCGAATCTGGGGTCCGCAGTCCGCCTCCTCGACCACCTCGGCCACCTCCTCGGAATCGCCACAGCCGGAAAGGACCGGAACCACCGCCATCAGCAGCCAACCCAACCACCACAGGGGCCCCAGCCCATGCATTTTCAGTCCTTTTTGAAAACGTTCTTTTGGACCCATCCTTTTCCCCAGTCCTGCTGTTCCGATTCGCTCCAAAGTTCGGGGAAGAAGATGCGTTTCTGAAAACGGGGCGGCAGGTACTTCTGCCAATTCGTGCCCCCGGTCGCGGCAATGTCCTCCGGGTCCTTCTGCAAGTACCGGACGGCCGACTTGTAATGCGAAAGCGGCCAGTGGATGTTTACGTTGACGTCCAACCATCTCAGCTGTTCCCGGAGTGAATCGTTCCCGGAGGTCTCGGGACGGGCAAGGTACACACTGCGGACGTTCGTTTCGTAGCATTGGTGGGCCAAGTCGAGCAATACCCGGTCGTACTTCGCCTCGAACTGTTTGAGCGTGAAGGTCTTCTCGCCGCTCGAAAGTTCCACCGCACCCGCCTTCCAATACAGGTCGGGATAGAGTTCTGGAATGTCTTCGCGCCGGTAGGCGGTGTCACGGCGCCGGTGCTCGGCGTGCAGCAACCGGTCGAACGTCGTGCACCGGATTTCGATCATGCGGTATTGCGCACTCTGAAACCCCGAGGCAGGGAGCAAAGCCATCCGGAATTGCAGGAACTGCGCCGGATCCATGCCGTCCACCATGATGTCGAAGCTGTGCGTGAGCGCCTCGAAGTACCGGTTGATGCGGGCGATGCGTTTCGTCAGCTGCGCCGCGTCAGGGGCCGGCGATTCGGCGATTTGGCCCAGTTCATGGAGCGACAATTTGAAGTACAACTCGGTGATCTGGTGGTACATGATGAAGATGGACTCATCGGGGATGGGCGTGCGCGGCGTTTGGAGGCTGAGCAACGTGTCCAGGTGGATGTAGTCCCAGTACGAGAGGTAATCGGCGTGCAACAGGCCGTCGAGGTAGGCCGCGAGGTCTTGGCCGGTTGCGGCGTATTTGGCCTGCAATGCGGCCAATTTCTCCAGAATGGCGGGCGCGAAGGCGTGGGTGGAAGATGGGTCTGGCATTTGACAGGCCAATTTCGACATTCCCCGGCGGTTCAAAGGCTACGTGCGGCAGGATTTCGGAGCCCGCTGCAAGAAATCAGTTCCACTTCCACCGCGCCGACCCAAATCTCGGTCCGCACGAGCACGGGGATGTGGTTCGCATCGTCGCTCACGAAGACGGTCAGGTCGTCGGAATCTTTCCAGACCCGGCCTTTTTGGATGACGGGGTGGAAGACGAGGCAGTTCCACTGGCCCGCCGGGGTCTTCACCCGCTGCCTCCCCCCAAACCGAACGGTCAGCGGGTAGTACTCCCCGTCGATGATGGAAGGGATGACCATGGTGTCGCCCTTGCGCAGGTGGTCCATGGGCTGGTGCCGGTGGGCGTAGAAGGCGCTCACCATGTCGTGTACGGGGTGCGGCAACGGGAAGGCGGTGCC
>JBIKTK010000048.1:0-7045 GCA_044348125.1 Flavobacteriales bacterium
CCATCGACTTGACCAACACGGAGGGCTCGGTGAACAACTGGAACCCGATTTACACGTTCTCGACGCGGAGTGCGGCGACGGTAACGGGCAGCACCGAGACCCTGAGCTCGGTGTTGGATGAGATCAACGTGGTGCCCAACCCGTACTACGCCTTCAGCGGTTACGAGGAGAGCAAACTGGACAACCGGGTGAAGATCACCAACCTGCCTGAGGTTTGTACGGTTCGGATTTACAACCTGAGCGGTACGTTGGTGCGGACTTACATGAAGGCAGATCCGCTGACCTCCCTCGATTGGGACTTGAAGAACGAACGCAACGTACCCATTGCTGGCGGCGTGTACATCATCCATGTGGATGTGCCGGGTGTGGGAGAAAAGGTGCTGAAGTGGTTCGGCATCATGCGTCCAACGGACCTCGACAACTTCTAATGCGCAAACCATGAACAAGCATATTTTCCTGGGCCTGTTGGCGGCGCTGAGCTGCACGGCCCCTTCTTGGGCAGGCAACCCGGACCGCGCGGGATCCGCGGGAGCGGGGCAGCTCCTGATCAATCCTTGGGCCATGTCGAACGGTTTGGCCGGGACGAACATGGCGACGGCAAGGGGGTTGGAATCGACCTTCTTGAACGTGGCGGGACTGGCGTTCATTGAGCGGATGGATTTGGCCTTCGCCAACACGCGTTACTTGAGCGGGTCTGACATTTCAGTCAATTCGGTCGGTTTTGCCACCAAGGTGGGCGAATCCTCGGTCCTTGGTTTGACGGTGATGTCCATGCGTTTCGGCGACATTCCCATCACCACCGTGGACCTTCCGGAGGGAGGCATCGGAACGTTCTCACCGGCGTTTTCGAACATCGGGGTGAGCTATGCGAAGGCTTTTTCGAACTCGATCTACGGAGGTCTGACGTTGCGGATCATCGGGGAATCCATCTCCAATGTCCGGGCGAGTGGTGTAGCCTTCGACGCGGGCATTCGCTACGTGAGCCCCAACGATGACCGGCTGAAGTTTGGGATTGCGCTGCGCAATGTCGGTGCACCCATGCGGTTTGCTGGGGACGGTTTGACCGTGACCGCTACCCCCCAGGGGTCTGCCAACAACCTGACGGTCCTGCAGCGTTCGGAGAAGTACGAGTTGCCTTCGCTGGTCAACATCGGCTTTGGGTACGATGTAGCTCGGACTGAGACAATGCGCGCAACACTCACCGGCCAGTTCGTCTCGAATTCGTTTACGCGTGACCAATTCGGCGGCGCGGTGGAGTTCGATTGGAAGGAGACCCTCATCCTGCGTGCAGGATACATGTGGGAAGACGGCATCGGTCAGGATGACGCCACGGCAACGGCTTTCACGGGGCCGAGCGCAGGTTTGACCTTCCAATTGCCCGCCGGGCAAGATGGGGGCCGGATCGGGGTCGATTACGGATTCCGTGCGACGAACCCTTTCGGAGGGAACCACAGCCTGGGACTGCACATCACCCTCTGATTCACTTCTGGCCACGCGCCCGAAGGAAGGAGGAGAAATTGACTTATCTTCGTATCAACGAGAAGAGAAAGCCCGGCAACGGGTTTTCTCTTTTCTGCCTTAAACACAGCAAGCAAGGACGGGGAGAGGGAAGGGGGTAGCACCCTGCCGCTTCCATATTCATTGGACGATGTCAAACGTTTCTTATTTCACGAAGGAGGGCTTGGATGCCCTCAAGGCGGAGTTGCATGAGCTCAAGGCCCATGAGCGCCCACGCATTTCCCAGCAGATTGCCGAGGCCCGGGACAAGGGGGATTTGAGTGAGAATGCCGAGTACGATGCAGCGAAGGAGGCCCAAGGAATGCTCGAGGCGAAGATTGCCCGTTTGGAAAACACCTTGGCGAATGCCCGCCTCATCGATGACTCCCAGATTGACAACTCGAAGGTTTACATCCTGAGTACGGTGAAGCTCCGAAACCTGAAGAACCAGGCGGAGGTGACCTATACCCTGGTGGCCGAAAAGGAGGCGAACCTTGCGCAACGTAGGATTTCCGTGGATTCTCCCATCGGAAAGGGATTGTTGGGCAAGGGGGTGGGGGATGTAGCCGAGGTCCAGGTCCCAGCGGGTTTGATTCCATTCGAAATCTTGGAAATCACCCGCTGATGGCAACTTTGTTCACCCGGATCATCCAGGGGGAAATTCCATGTCACCGGATAGTGGAGGATGACCGATACCTTGCCTTCCTGGACATCATGCCGCTGGTGACGGGCCATGTGTTGGTCGTACCGAAGGTTGAGGTGGATTGGGTCTTTGATTTGGAAACGGAGGACCTGTCGGGACTGTTGGTGTTTGCGAGGCCGGTGGCGCGCGCAGTGCAACAGGCGATTCCATGTAAGCGGGTAGGGGTTTCCGTCATTGGGCTGGAGGTTCCGCATGCCCATGTTCATTTGCTTCCCATGCATTCTGTGGCGGACATGAATTTTGAGCGACCGAAGTTGCAGCCTTCTCAGGAGGAGTTGGCTGAGGTCGCGGCCCGGATCCGGGCTGCGCTGTGAATCCCGAGGGGGCGGGGCGCAGGAGCCTTGAACGGGCTGTGACAGGCCTTAGTGGCCTGTAAGGAAAAGGGGAGTCAGGGACAGAAAAAGCAACGTGAGCAGCAAGGCGCCGGGTGCACTGACGTTTGGAACACATAATCGCCCAACGCGTGACAGGCTAGCAAAAGCAGGAAGATGTTCACCGGGTCTCCTCGAAGTAAGTCACCATGGCCATCAACTCATCAAAGGCAGCCCGTTTTAAGGTTTCGCTGATGGTGCTTTGGGATTTTCCCAGCCCCACAGCCCAATCTCCCTGCGATTGTTCGGGATGTTCGAGCGCCCATTCCACGGCTTCAGCAGCCGGGGGCGTCCACGCATCCACAGCGCGCATGGCAAGACCCAACATGACGTCCCATCGGGCATCCTCTGCCGCATTTCCGGTTCGCAATTTCATCGTCATGCGACGAAGTTCGTCAAAGGCCACACCTGATCTCTCAAAAGCCGGCCCCTGGCACTCCGTAATTTGATGGGCGTGGTGCGTTACTTCACCGATGCCCAAACCCAAACGAATGCTCACTCCGCCATGCGCCAAAAGGGTAGCTTTTAAACGAAGTGCGGCCCGCATCAACTGCTGGGCGGGCACCTGACAAGTGAAACTGTCTCCGCGGTAGATCGCCCAGTGGAGCCCTTGTTTGCCACAGACCGACAAACCCTGTTGCAAAATGGGCATCCAAATCCCCGCATCGACTTGGCGGGAACCGATGACATCACCGGTCACTACACCTTGGAGGGCGGAATTCGACTTGGCATTTTTTCGGTTATATAGACGAAAAAACGATTTTTCGTCTAAACAGACGATAATGCGAAAAATCGTCTTTAGAGACGATAATGGAGGGTGGGGGCGCTGGGTCGCTGGCGCGCGTTGTGGCGTGGTGGGGGGTGGTTTGGCATACGCTTAAACCGTTGATAGAAAGCGCTTAATCCCCGATTAGCGCGGTGTAAATGGACAAGACCCCGTTGTCTTCGCGCGTCCAAACAGGCCTAACCCGGCCCCCGTGCGCCGCGATGTTGTTGTAGTCGCCGAAGAAAGGCGCTTTGCCCGGCACGAAGGGCGATTCGCTGATGATTTGGTTCGTCCAAGTGACGCCGCCATCGCGGGAAGTCGCCCAGGTCACCTCCGTGGCGAGGGGATTTTCCGGGGTCGCGTTGCGCCGGTCGTAGAAAACGGTGTGGAGGTGCCCGGTGACGGCATCGACCGCCAGCCACGTGAAGAATTGGTGGGCACCTGCGGGGTCGTCGTTGACCCGGATGGGGGCGGACCAGGTGGCACCGCGGTCGTCGGAGTAGGCGAGGAACACGTCCATGTCTCCGGGTCCGTGTCGCTCGTCCGTCCAGTTTACGTAGAGGCGACCGCGGTGGGGACCCGTGGAGTGGTCCACGGCCGTGACGGGCATGCCGTTTGCGCGGCCCAGACCCGGGATTTGGATGTTCCAGCCCCCGATTATGTCGGCGACCCGAATGTCGGCAGGCAGCCAGGAACGGCCGCCGTCTTCCGATCGATCCAGCCAGAGGTCCTCCCGATGCGCCCAAACGACCGCCACCGACCCATCCGGGAGGACCGAGGGCACCGCCCCCTCCACCGTCTCGTCCTCGTCCCGGCAGTCCCCCGCCCGGTCGCTGACCCGCACCGGCTCCGACCACCGCACCCCCCGTCGGTTCGAAGTGGCACAGAAAATCAACGAACTGTCCCCCTCGAACGTGCTTCCATACTTGTCGAACTGCGTCCAACACGCCACCAGCGACCGGCCATCCGGCGACACCGCCGCCCACTCCTTGTCTTGGTCCCGCGCCCCATTGAGCCCAGTGTGCCCCCCTCGGTTCCAATCCCGCCCCCCATTCCGCGAGCGTTGACATACGATTCGGTCTAACAACGCCTCGCTCGCCCAGCCCTTCCCATCGGGATTCGACAAGTGCAAGTAATAAAAATCGCCCCGCGGCGAAGCCACCACACACGGATCCCCAAAAACCCCAAAGGGACTCCGCAGCCTTTGGCGCGTCCAACTCACCCCCCCGTCACGCGAGTGGTACACATTGTCCAAAATCGCGCCCGCCACCACCACATCCGGATCCACTGGACTGATGGCAATCGACGGCTCACACGGCGGATAACCCACCCCATCATACCTGTGAATCAGTATGTTACGCGGTGGGTCTGTAGGCCAACCCCCCCACCCAACGCCCAGTGCCCACAACCCGACAAGCAGCCCCACCCCGCTCAGAGCCCGAGGCCGTTGAGTTGGGCCTCAATCTCGTCGAGCTGGGCCTTCAGCGCCTGCTGGATTTTCAGCACCTCCTCGTCCCCCATGCCCTCCAAACCCTCCGCCCCACCATGACCGTGGTCATGTCCATGGTCGTGCCCCGCGTGGTCCCCGTCCCCGTGGTCGTGCCCCGCGTGGTCCCCGTGGTCGTGCACGTGCCCCGGAACCTCCACCACCGTCTGCGCCCAGTCATGGAACTGCAAATCCACCGTATTGAGCTGCGCCTCCAGCGTCGTCCACCGCTCGATGCCCGCCGAATCTGCCACCGTTTGGGCGTAGGCCAAACTATCCCGCACCATCCCCAACTTCCCCGCGATCACCTCATGAAGTGAGTCCGACTGCGCCACCACCCCCTCATGCACCGCCACTGCCTGCTTGAACGCATCGCTCTCTGCTGGGGCACCCCCGCCACACCCAGCGACCAACGCCATCACCCCGCCCATCCAAACCCAAGCTGCGACCGTCCGTGCCGCCGAAATACAAGTTCCTCCTTGATTGTTCATGCCCCGAAATTAAGCGAAACAGAAAAAAAGGGAGCACTTCCCGTGCTCCCTTCTCGAAAACAAGAAATGAAAAAGTTCACCCCCGAAGCCTCAGCCTCCAGCGATGACCATCAGGACCACCAAGCCAGCCAGACCCGCAAGCATCACCCGTCCGACCTTCTTCATGGAGGCATTGGAAGGATCTTCTCGCGAAAATGTTAATTCATCCTAAACATCTTGTGTTGCAAAACGCTTCATCACCCCATTTCTCCCCCGTATTCCCCGGTCCTTGTGGAGAATTTCACAACCTTTTGCTTGGCGCGTGAAAGGGAATGGCCCGATTTTCGTTCTAGTCAGGAACACTTAAAAACACGAGGCAATGTTGGAACTGTGTAAGCGTGTGCTGTCCAAGGTGAGCTTTGACCGTCAACTTTTCGCGAAGGAGCTCCGCAAGAGTGTCCAAAGGCTGGGAACCGATGAACTGCGTGCCCTCCGCGACTGGTGCCTAGGCCGTTACGGCCACTGCTACAACGACCTCATCGAGGAAACCTTCGGCGCCGACTGGGCCTAACCCGCCCAGGCCCGCCCCCTCGCCTTACCTTCCCATGCGGCACCTGTTTATCTTCCTGATACGGCTTTACCAGGTGCTGCTGAGTCCCTTGCTCGGGTCCAACTGTCGCTTTCATCCTACTTGTTCCGCATACGGCGTCGAAGCCTTTCGAAAGTGGGGCGTGCTCCGTGGCGGTTGGCTTACGGTTCGGCGCATCGCCCGCTGCCACCCGTGGGGCGGACGGGGATACGATCCAGTTCCGTAATCCGCGGCTTCGCCGCCGCCGCCGCCGCTGCGCGGCGGGAAATATCGCCGCTGCGCGGCCCAGAGATAGGAGATATCGCCGCTGCGCGGTGCAGAGATAGGAGATAGCGCCGCTGCGCGGCGGGAAACATCGCGGCTTCTCCGCTAGAGATACAGTGGCCCACACCAAGTTAATACCTGGCAAACAGCGAGTTATGATGACCGCGTGATGCCCGACATCTCCTATCTCCCATTTCTTATCTCGCGGCGCAGCCGCAATCTGGACTTCGAAATCAAGAACAGGCACAAAATATCCTCAGTAAAATGGGATTGATAGATCGCCACTTCAATAAACTAATCAGCAGCATCGGCGGCTGCTTCCTTCAAGGCATTTGCAGATTTGACTGTCTCAACAATTGTCGCAATTCCTGATACGACAAGGATAGCACCACCGATAACGGGTTGACCAATCAGGACAGCAGCGGTAGAGCCCACACCCCCACCAAGTATCCAACCCAATGCGTTAAGCTTGTGTTGCCCGGCTCTCCACAAAGCCGGACGCTGATTGAATTGATGCTGTTTGGAGGAAAGGTAGCCTTCGTCTGGTGAGTAATCAAACTCAGGGCCTTGCATTCTTTTGAATGAGACCTGAGCGCTTTGTCCGAATTCATCTCGTACGAATACCATGATTCTATCCATCAATTCATCGTCGGGAGCGTGAATCAGGGTTACTTGAACAAGAGTATTTGGCTGTGCCTCTTCGATCATGATAATGCCCAAGGTATTCACCCGCCCTCGACTCTTCTCATAGAGCGTTTGGTTTTCAACAACAAAGGTTTGGGCTCTAAGACTGAAAACAGCCAGACAGGCCACCATCAATGCAAGGTATTTCATTGAAAACTCGTTTCACACAAAGCTAATCAGAGTTGTAGAGGAACGTCTCGGTGGTTCACACGTGG
>JBIKTK010000302.1:0-2559 GCA_044348125.1 Flavobacteriales bacterium
CGGTCGTGGCCTTTGGCTGCGCCCTGGTCCAGGAACTGTGGGCGCATTTTGTCAATCAGGTCGGCCTTCTTTTTCCCCATGGCCTTCCGCAGGGTGTCCGCCTCCCCCTTGGTGAATCCAGCCAATTTCTGGGACAACAGCATTACCTGCTCTTGGTAAACCGTGATGCCATAGGTCTCCGACAGAAACTCCTCACAATCTGGCAAATCGAAGGTGATGGGTTCTTGTCCATGTTTCCTTCGGATGAAGGAGGGGATGTACTCCAGCGGCCCTGGCCGGTAAAGCGCATTCATGGCGATGAGATCCGCGAAAGTGGTAGGCTTCAGTTCCTTGAGGTACTTCTGCATCCCGGCACTTTCGTACTGGAAAATGCTGACCGTTTCCCCGCGCTGGAACAAGGCATAGGTCGCCGCGTCATCCAGCGGGAAGGCATCGGGATCCAATTCAATTCCGTGACGGTCTCGAACGTTTTGCACCGCATCCTTGATGATGGTTAGGGTCTTCAACCCCAAAAAGTCCATCTTCAAAAGCCCGGCATCTTCCGCAACCGAGTTGTCAAACTGGGTGCAGAACATCTCACTGTCCTTGGCTGTGGCAATGGGAACCAGCTCCGTGATGTCAAGTGGGGTGATGATGATTCCACAGGGATGGATGCCCGTGTTGCGCACCGAGCCCTCCAGGATCTGGGCGGTTTGCAGGGTTTGGCCTTCCAGCCCTGGCTTGCGGGCCAAATCCCGCAGCGTCTCAGCCTGCTGGTACGCATCGGGGCGGAGCGCTTGCTTCAGTGCTCGCTCATCGTCTCCCAACAGTTTTTTGAGGCTGATGTCCGGGACCAGCTTGGCGATTCGGTCGGCATCGGAGAGCGGAAGTTCCAACACCCTTGCCGTATCCCTCACCGACGACTTCGCCGCCATGGTCCCGTATGTAATGATCTGGGCAACTTGGCTCGCACCGTACTTGCGAATCACGTAGTCGATGACCTTGCCGCGCCCCTCGTCGTCAAAATCGATGTCGATATCGGGAAGAGAAACCCGATCGGGGTTCAAAAAACGTTCGAACAGCAAATCGTAACGAATCGGATCTACGTTCGTGATGCCGACACAATAGGCCACCGCACTGCCCGCTGCGGAACCCCGTCCGGGCCCCACGCTCACCCCCATGTCCCTCGCCTCTCGCGTGAAATCCTGTACAATCAGGAAGTAACCCGGGTAACCTGTCTTCTCAATGGTCATGAGTTCGAAGTCCAACCGTTCCCGAATGGGCTCCGTGATTTCACCATACCGCTTCACGGCACCGACGTACGTCAGATGCCTCAGATAAGCGTTTTCACCCCGCTTGCCTCCATCCTTCGCATCCCTTGGATCCACAAACTCCTGCGGGATGTCGAAGGCTGGCAACAGCACATCACGCTCCAACTGATACGACTCGCACCGCGCAACCAACCGAGGAATTTCCCGAATGGCCTCAGGCAGATCCGCAAAAAGCTGCTTCATCTCCTCCGGCGACTTGATGTAGAAGTTGTCGTTGGGTAGGCCAAACCGAAATTCCCTTCCCCTCTTCCCCACGTACCTCTTGGGTTTGGAGAGGTTCTGGGCATCCTTCACGCACAGGAGGATGTCGTGTGCAACGGCCTGCTCCTTGCGCGAGTAATACGTGTTGTTCGCGGCGATGTATGACACCCCATGGCGCTCACAAAAACGAAGCAAGGTCTCGTTGACCACCTCCTCTTCGGGAAGTCCATGGCGGTTGAGTTCAGCGTAGAACCGGTCTCCAAAAACCGATTTCCACCACAAAAATGCCTCCTCTGCCTGCCGCTCTCCCACATTCAAAATCAACGACGGAACTTCACTGAACAATCCCCCCGTGGTGACCAAGAGGCCTTCGTGGTGCGCCTCCAACAAGTTCCGGTCAATCCGGGGCACATAGTAGAAACCATCCGTATATCCCTTGGAACTGAGTCGGGCCAACTGGTGATAGCCCGACTTGTTCATCGCCAGCAATACCACCGGGTAGCCGTCATCCTTGCTGGCCCTGTCTTTGTGATCCCGGCAGACGTTGAGCTCGGCCCCGACGATGGGCAAAATCCCAGCCTTCCTTGCGGCGCGCACGAATTGAAATGCCCCCATCATGTTGCCGTGGTCCGTCAAGGCAACGGCTGGCATTCCGTGAGATTTTGCCGTTGCTACGATTTCATCCACTGACCCAACCGCTTGCAATACCGAAAACTGCGAATGAACATGCAAATGCGAGAAAGGCACATCCGCGAGGACCTCCAACCCCGGTCCGATTGTCGCCGCGGCCGCTGGGATGGTTTTCGGGGTGGTTTCAGGGGGTGGGGCTGCTTGGACAAAATTGGCCGCTTCCAACACCGGGGCTTCGTATCGAATTCCATCGGGCGCTGGCCAGCCCGGCCGAGCCACCACCCCACGAACCACCAAACCAAAGAAACACCGGGCAGTAGCCGCTACGTCATAAGCTGCGTCATGGGCTTCCGCGAAGGGTTCGCCGAACAGCTTCTCATGGAGTTCAGTGAGGTTGGGCCATTTGAAGCCTCCCCCC
>JBIKTK010000155.1:0-4404 GCA_044348125.1 Flavobacteriales bacterium
CATTCCGCCCCCACGATGTTGACATCAAAACCCACATTGTGGCCCATGATGTACTCCGCGCGCTGCAAGTCGGCAGAAAATGCCTCCAACACCTCCGAGAGCGGCGTCCCCTCTTGAATGGCACGTTCAGTGGAAATGCCATGGATCTGGACGGCGTTGTACGGAATGGTGAACCCATCCGGATGGACAATCCGGTTCCCCCGGGAAATCAGTTGACCATCTGGCGAATGCAACTGCCAGGCCAGCTGCACCATCCGGGGCCAGTTGTCCCCATCCGTCAATGGAGCATTCCAATCCCTGGGCAGGCCAGTGGTTTCGGTATCAAAAATCAGAATCATGGGAACCTGCAAGCTACGCCATTCGTTTCCCGCAGTCCACGGGGTTTTTTGAACAATCCCGGTCTTCCTGTGAACCGAAAGGGTGTCGGAGTGTTCTTGCTTCATGACTACCCCACATCCTCCCCAACTTGCGCAATGGAAGCTCGATGCTGCCATGGAATTGGGTGAAACGCACCAGGGCAGCCACACGGTGGAAACGCCGGTGCGGCCGGATGCTTTTCATCGCTCTGATGCGGAAAAAATCGAGGCCATTGCGCCTTTGTTTGGCCAAATCATGGACATCCTGGGTCTCGATCGCTCAGACGATAGCTTGCAGGGCACCCCACTCCGGGTGGCAAAGATGTATGTCGAAGAAATCTTCGCGGGCCTCAATCCGGCGCGCCATCCGAATTGCAAGACGTTTGCAAACTCTTACCAGTACACAGAGTTATTGCTGGAGCGAGACATCCTCGTTCAGTCGACTTGTGAGCACCATTTCCTGCCCATAACGGGCGTTGCACACGTGGCCTATCGTTCCTCCGGGCGGGTCATCGGTTTGAGCAAAATCAATCGGTTGGTGCAGCATTTCTCAAAAAGGCCTCAGGTTCAGGAACGGCTGACGCGGCAAATTGCGGAAGCCATGAAACAAGCCCTTGAAACGGAAGATGTAGCGGTGATCATCGACGCGACCCACCATTGTGTCGCCAGCAGGGGCATCCAGGACACCGGAAGTTCCACAGTTACCGCGGACTACCATGGCTGCTTTCTCGACCCTGCCCAGCGTCAAGAGTTGATGCAGTTGCTTCGCAAGTAAACCCTCGCATTATTTCGTGCGAAACACTTTGAATTTCGCGAGCCCTTCCTATTTTTGCGCCCTCATTAACAACTGGGTTTAGGACCCTTCTAAAACGTTATTCTATGGCCACACGCCTCAGACTCCAGCGCCACGGTAAAAAAGGAAAACCATTTTACCACGTCGTAGCCGCCGATGCCCGCTCACCCCGTGACGGTCGATTCATCGAGAAGGTGGGGACTTACAATCCCAACACGAATCCTGCAACCATCGAAATCAACCATGAGCGTGCCTTGTATTGGGTGCAGAATGGTGCGGAAATGTCCGAAACGACAAGGGCTCTGATGAAATACAAGGGGGTTGTTTACCACAACCACCTGCTGAACGGCATGAAGAAGGGCGCCCTCACGGCAGAGCAAGTGGAGGCCAAGTTGGAGGCTTGGATGCGTGAGAAGTCGGCCAAGATTCAATCCAAGATTGACCAACTCGCCGGAGCTGCCAACCAAGCCCAGCAATCGCGCTTGAAGGCTGAGAAGGCTTTGAACGAAACGCGTCTGGCAGAATTGGAAGCGGCTGCCCGTGCACGGAAGGCTGAGGCTGAAGCGGCTGCACGCGCAGCGGCAGGTGAGGCAGCAGGTGAGGCAGAAGATACTGCTGAGGCAACCGAGGAAGCGGTAGAGGCGGTTGGCGGTGATGCCGCGGAGGTGGAAGCTCCTGAGGCAGCCGCCGCTGGCGAAGAAGCTGGCGAAGAAGCTGGCGAGGCAGGTGCTGGCGAAGCTGACGCTGAGACGGCTTCAGAAGAGGCCTAAACTGAACAAATCGTATTTTCAAAGCCGCTCCTCTGGGGGCGGCTTTTTTTTGAACCCACGACAACGCCATGACGAAAGAAGACTTGTTTCTGCTCGGGAAACTCACAAAACCCTTCGGATTTCACGGTGATTTGGTCGCTTGGTTTGATGTGGATGACACGGCCCCTTATGAGAAGGTGGGGTCTTTTTGGGTGGAAACATCCCAGGGATTGGTCCCCCACTTTGTTTCCACCATTCGTCCACATGGAGATCGCTTCGTGGTCCAGCTGGAAGGGGTTGACAGCGAGGAAAAAGCTCAAAAGCTCTCAGGCAGGTCTATCTACTTGCCCTTGAGCCTGTTGCCATCATTGGATGAAACCCAGTTCTACTTTCATGAAGTGGTAGGTTGGGAGGCCAAACACGAAGAAACAGGCGCATCGGGAGGAACCATTCTCCGGGTGCTGGAACACGGCCCCTACCCCATGCTGGAGACCCTTTGGGAAGGGAACCATGCCTTGATTCCACTGCCTGCTGAAATCCCCGTCCGGGTGGACAGACAGCATCGCGTGTTGTGGTTGGTTTGGCCTGAAGGCTTGCTGGAAGTCTTCCAACCCTCCCCCCCACCTTCTGGAGAGGAGCACGACGGCTGAGGATCAATCGGCTAGCGCCGCACAATTTTCTGGATGGACGATTTCCCTTGGGAATCGGACAAACGCAGGACATAAGTGCCCGGAATGCCCGGTAAATCCAGGACCCAATGGCCGGAATCGGGCACCCGTCCCGCACGGACTCGGTCTCCCACTGGTGATAGCACTTCGAAGATGACAAACGCCGATCCCGGCGCGCAACGGATGTTCACGCGCCCATCGGAAGTAGGATTCGGGTACACGCCCACTGCATCGGTCCGGACGTTTGACAAGGAGGTTACCACAGGCTCCGTGGATGCCGATGCCACCAAATCGGGGGCAGCCTGATTCCAAAACATGGCCTCAAAAGCCTGAATCTCAGGAGTTGCAGTTTCGAACATGGGCGCCACCCACCGCGGGGGCATGGCCTGGTACCAGACCCGAGC
Organism: Flavobacteriales bacterium; assembly: GCA_044348125.1. Taxonomy (GTDB): domain Bacteria; phylum Bacteroidota; class Bacteroidia; order Flavobacteriales_D; family Sanyastnellaceae; genus CAMCYM01. The sequence goes on from JBIKTK010000155.1 coordinate 2,971, forward strand.
CGTCACCACGGGAACCCAATCCCCTGAAGCCGCTTGAGGCAATGAAAAAGCGTAGTGAACAACATCAGAACCGGTTCCCGTGACCCCCGTGGCAGAACGATTGAAATCCCCCGTAGCCATGTCCTGTTGAACCGTGGCACCCACCACCAACGTCGTGTCGTAGGAAGGATGGTTCACCGAAAAACCCAGAGGGACCAATCGGTTGTCCTTCAATGAGTAAGCGGCACGTTCCAAGACATTCGTAGGTTGCCCTGTGACATCCGCAATGACCATTTCATAAATCTGAACTTCACTCGGATCGGTTATGACGTCGTAGTGGGGTTCCCAATCCGCCAGCCCAACTTCATCCACTCCTTCAATGCTGTGTCCATTGGAGGCCAAACCGCCACTGTGCCAGACGATCTCACCCGTGACTGGATGCTCCACCCGAAGTTCTACCCAAGCCCGCCGCGCGGGATAACCTGAGGGGAATTTGTGTCCCGCTCGGTTCACGAGGGTCACATCGACGGTCATCTGCCCATTGCCTGCATCGAATGCAGCTTGAACGTCCAGATCCAAGGTCTCCTCTTGGAGCATGGTGAGGGTCTTCGCAATGGTGGAATCAAACTGGGCTGCAGAAGCGGTCAGTCCCAGCGGTTCTATGTTATCGCGCATCAAACGAAGCATGGCGGCATTCGCTCCCACCAAATCATGCAGCCCGTATGGGGTGCGTGGCTCAAGAAAGGAATAGCCACTGGAAATGATGACCGGATCGTTGATCTGCTTCATGTGGCAACCTTGGCATTCTTGACGCAGCGAATTGGGAGTGCCTTGCCAAACGTCAGGGGCGTAACGGCTGTTGAGCCATTCATGGTAAGTCGCTTGCTCCACAAAGTCCCCCCCCGTAGGGAATCCAGCGAGGTCAGCCGTTTGGGTGACAAGGGTATGGCATCCCGCACAGGTTTCACTTTGGGTGATGTGGGCCCCGAAAACCGGTTCGTACCCCACGTAGGTGTTCATCGGCAGGGTGTAGATTGGGGGTTCTGATTTTCCTCCGCCGTAGGGTCCGTACAAAGTATCCTCCACAAAGGTCAACTCTCCGCTGAACCGAGTTCCCAAGCCCACCGGGGATTGCTGGTGGCAAGCATTGCAAGACACCCCATCCAAGGCAATGCTGTCTCCCAGCATGGCCTGAATCGAGTAATGCTCAACCCCGTCATAATGTGCCGCAAAGTGCCCCAAAGGTGCGTGGCACGAGGTGCATTTGTCCTCCAACAACAACTGGTGACCGGGGTTGAGCGCCACCTCGTGGCTCACCTTCGCCCGCCAGAATGGATCTTTCGCTGAATTGGCCATCAGCGAGCTCCGCCATGCATCCGTGGGATTCACATCCCAACCATCGGGCATGGGAATGGCTGGGAAAGTTTGGCCTGCAATGCTTGCGAAGTGATTCGG
>JBIKTK010000049.1:0-6952 GCA_044348125.1 Flavobacteriales bacterium
CGTTGAGCACTCGGGGGCCTCGCTTGGGGCTAGGCCGCTTCGGTGGGTGGCTGTGTGTTGCCTTGTTGGGGCACGGTTGTGCCCAGATTTCGCAGCCCACCGGAGGAACGAAAGACACCGCTCCTCCCGTTCCGCTGTCGGTGGTTCCGGCTTCAGGGACGCTCCATTGGGAACCCGGCACGTTGCTGATGGTCTGGGACGAGTACATCGAAGTGAAGGACGCCCGAAACCAGTGGTTGATTTCGCCCCCAGTGGCATCCTTGCCTACCTACACCATCCGGGGAAAGTCCATCGTCTGGGACTGGTCGGATTGCGGCATGGAACCCAACCGGACCTACCAATTCCAGCTGGGTCGTTCGGTGGTGGATTACCACGAGGGAAATCCTGTCGATGGCCTGCGTTGGGTGGTTTCCACGGGGGCTGCGCTGGATTCGGGTCGGGTTCCGGTTCGGGTGTTGGCTGCTGAAAGCCGGTCGCCCCTGCCCGGAGTTCGGGTGATGCTCGCACCGTGGAACCTGTCGCCCGACAGCCTGTTGTCGGGGCATCGGCCCAGCTACGTTGCGGTCACGGACGCGAACGGCGAGGCGGTGTTGGACCATTTGGCCGATGGCGCTTACCGATTGTTCGCTGTGGGCGATGCGAATGGAGATTACCGATGGCAAGCGGGTGAAACGCTTGGGCTGTGGCCCGATTCGGTGACACCGGGTTGGGACAGTTTGGCTCCGGTGTTGCAGCTCGTGCAGGCGCCCACGCAGGAGGCTCCGGGTCGGTTTCGCTGGTCTTCGGCGGTGGTCGAGCCGCCGGGGTGGATTCGGGCTGCAGGGGTGGGCACGCCGGCCGGGGAGGTTCAGTTGTTCCGGGGAACCGCGCCGCTTGCGACAGAGGTTGAGGTCGTGGGCGACAGCGTTTGGGTGGTTCCCTTGACCCCGGGCCCATTGGATTCTCTGCGGTTGGTCGCCGCAGGGGACACGATTCGCTGCCGCTCGAAGCGGGGGGGGGCTGCGTCTGCGATGCCCGTTCCCGTTCCAGTGAAGGGGGGTGGGCCGGCAGGCCAAACCCCAGCCAACCCATACCGGACCCTCCGGTTCGACGCTCCGATCCGCTCGGTGGACGCAGCCGCCTGGTCGTTGCTTCGGGACGGGGTGGCGATGGCGCTGCCCGGCGCCCCCACCTGCCGGGGCGCAGCCATCGAGGTCCCCACCGCCGAAACCCCTGGTGCCCGCTGGCAACTGCAGGCCCTCCCCGGCGCCTGGCAGGGAATCGACGGCCGCGCGAACCCCGACACCGTTCGCTGGGAATGGGAAACGCAGCGCAGCTCAGAATTCGCTGTCCTCCAGGTTCGACTGGGCGGAATGCGCGCGCCCGGCTGGCTCGCCCTGCTCGACGCCCAGGACCGGGTTCTGGATGAGGTACCCCTGGCACCCACCGGCGACCCCGTCTCCCACGTCTGGGGGAACTTGGTCCCAGGCACGGTCAACCTCCGCTGGCGCGAAGACACCAACGAAAACGGCACCTTCGACGGCCCGGACTTCGCGAACTGGCGCCTCCCCGAACGCGTGCTGCGAACCGCCAAGGGGCTCACGTTGTTACCCAACTGGGAGATGGAATGGGTCTGGGATTTGGAGGGTCCTCCCGCCACTGCTCCATGACGATTCTGCCGTAAATTAGAGCTACCATGTTGGAAAGGATTGTCCAAGTCTTGGTCCGCGTTCTCACCCTCTTCCAAGGGGCGAACGCCGCACGTGTTGTAGGAGCAGGGACGCTGGGGTGGATGTCCCTCATGGGCTGGCCCAATGCTATGCACGCACAGTACATCGCCACCAGCGCGGACAACATTTGCGCAGGGGAGGTGGTGAACATGTACATCAACGTGGCTCCTTGGTACCCGACCCCCGCAGATGCAGATCCCGATGAGTGGCAGTTTACCTGGTTGCCCGAATATCTGTTCAACGGGGCAAGCACGCAGGCGGTTTCTGTGGTGATGAACACAAGCGAACTCATTCAGGTAGAAGCGATCGCACCGGATGGAGAGCTGTGGGTCGTGGCCATTTTCTTGGATGTGTACCCCGCATTCTCGGTGTTTGCATCGGCCGATGTGGCGGCGTGTACCACGGATGGCGTGATGCTCTCGGCCATTGCGGACACCCCGGCTTCCTTGAACTGGTCCTGGTCACCCGCCACAGGCCTCAGCGACCCCACCATCCCCAACCCCACCGTCGTGGGCGATGTGAACCAAGTGTACACCGTGACCGCCTCGGTGGCAGAGCCCAATGGTTCGGGTTGCACGGGCGCAGATGTGGTCGTGGTCGAGGCCTTGGGCCCCAACCTGGATTTGGGGCAAGATGTTCTGGCCTGCACCGGAGAAGGGGTGTTGTTCGACTCGGGCTTGACGGGCAGCACCCAACACCTTTGGAACCTGCCCAATGGGACCACCTCCACGGCCACCCAAGTGACCGTTTCAGATGGGGGAACCGTGTTGTTGACTGTGGAAACTGTGGACGGATGCACAGCCAGCGACGGCGTCCAGGTGGCCTTCTCTGATGGCCCCATCCTGGATTTGGAGGTGCCGCCGGGCATTTGTGAATCCACCGGGGCCATTCTGGACGCAACGCCAGCTTCGGGTGCCGGGGCACCATTCACCTACGCTTGGTCCCAAGGCACCTCCCCGGCAGTCATCGGCAACACAGCACAACTCCCCGTTTTCGCCACGGGTACGTACAACGTTTCGGTCACCGATGCGGCAGGGTGCAGCACTTCAGCTACCCTTGAGGTGGTGGCACAACCGAGCCCAGCCGTCATGCTCCCAGCAGATACATCCTTTTGTTTCGAAGACTTTCCGGACGCCATGTACCTCCTGCAAGTAGCGGGTGGCTTTGAATCCTACGTTTGGAACAATGGCATGTACGGAAATACTGCGGTGGTCGAGGGACCAGGCACCTATTCGGTTCAGGTGACCAACACCCTGGGTTGCACCACGACCATGCAAACCCGGGTCACCGCTTTTTGCGGCATGCCCTTGCTCTTCATCCCCACGGCGTTCACCCCGGATGGCGATGACCGCAATGAAGTCCTGAGGATCGAAGGCCGGAATTTGGTGGATTTGGACTTCCAGCTGTTCAACCGCTGGGGAGAAAAGGTCTGGACAGCAGACGCAGTGGGCGATTACTGGCATGGACAAGGTCCCAATGGCACGCACTACGTGGGGGAAGGCCCTTACATGTGGGTCGCCCGCTACCGATATGCGTTGGATGCTTCAGGCCAAACCAGTTCCTGGCAAGAGACAACAGGCACCATCCAGGTACTTCGCTGAACCCCGCTCGGCTTCGCCTCGCTGAAACACCGCGCTTCGCGCGGAAAATCGACGGCTCCCGCCGTCGGAGATGGGAGATGTGGCCGAGACGGGTCTTCCGAGTCTTCATGGAACGGAGTTGCCGGCAAGACCCGCGGGGCCGACCATTGCCTCGCCAGGTCCGACCTGGAGGACCGGGACCCCTCTCTGCACCCCCTTCCGGGACCCCCCATCTGCCATCTGCCATCTCCGCGCCGCCGTGCGCCGCCGTGCGCCGCTCTGCGCGGCATCTCCTATCTCCTGTCTCGCGCGCAGCGCGATCTCCTGTCTCCGCGCGCAGCGCGGCATCTCCCATCTCCGCCGCCGCTGCGGCGATGTTTCCTATCTCCTGCGCGGCAGAGCCGCGCCATCTCCTATCTCGCGCGCAGCGCGATCTCCTGTCTCCGCGCGCAGCGCGGCATCTCCTATCTCTTATCTCCGCGCGCAGCGCGATCTCCCATCTCCGCGCGAAGCGCAGCGCAGCGCTCAAGCATTGATGTCCAGGAACCGCTTGACGGCGGTGAGGGTGCCGAATACGACCAGGGTGTCGGTGGCTTCGATGACCATGTCCGCTTTCGGGACGCCGATGATGTGCTCGGTGGGCTCGTCCTTCTCACTGACGGCTGGGAACATCCGACGGATGGTGATGAGGCGGAGTTCGTAGCGGTTGGTGAGGTCGACGCTGCCGAGGGTTCGGCCTATGCAGGATTCCGGCACCCGGATTTCGGCAATTTCGTAGTCGTCGGGGAGTTGCAGGAATCCGCCGATGCTCGGGTGGATGAGCCGCTCTGAGATGACGCTGGCGACTTCGCTTTCTGGGCTCAGGATTTCTTTGACGCCCAGGCTCGAGAGGATGCGCTGCTGGTTTTCGCCGTTGGCGCGGACGATGACGCGGGGAACGCCGAGGTCGAGCAGGTTGAGCGCGGTCAGAACGGTGGCTTCGAAGTTCTCGCCGATGGCCACAACCGCCGCGTCCATGTCCTGCACCCGCTGCCGTTGGAGGTTGCGGATGTCCGTGGTGTCCATCGTCAGGGCCAGGGCGACCTCGTCTTTGATTTGCTCGGAGCGGATGGGGTTGTTGTCGAAGGTGATCACTTCGGCGCCTTTCGAGGCAAGGGCCAGTGCAATCTGGGTGCCGTATCGGCCGATGCCGAATACGGCGAAGCGCGAGGAGCGATGCATGGGGCGAAGTTCGGAATTTCGATGCGGTTCTGCGATTACCGAACAGATTCGATGCAGGAAATCAGAAGGTTGTGAAACCGGGCGATGTCGCTGAAGGAATTGTAGAGCGGCACGGGGGCCATGCGGATGGCATTGGGCTCGCGCCAGTCGGCCACGACGCCTTGGGCAGTCAGGGCGTCGAAGAGGGTTCGACCGAAGCCGTGTGCGACCATCGAGAGTTGGGAGCCCCGGTGTTCGGGCTGGCGTGGGGTGATGATTTCGAGGTGCGCACCCGTGATCCGCGCGGCGTCGTCAATGGCCGCTTCGAGATACGCAGTGAGTCGGTCTCCCCGCTCGCGGAGGGCCGGGAGGCCGGCCTCGAGAAAGAGGTCCAGGGAAACTTTGTGGATGGCCATGTTGAACACGGGGGCGTTGGAGAGCTGCCAGGCCTCCGCCGTGCCCATGGAAACGAAGTCGGGCTCCATGAGAAACCGACGGTCCGCCCGGTGTCCCCACCACCCTTCGAAGCGGGGCAAGTCCGTTCGGGCATGGTGCCGGGCGTGGACAAAAACCCCGGAGACCGCCCCCGGGCCCGAGTTGAGGTACTTGTAACTGCACCAGCATGCGAAGTCAACCCCCCAGTCGTGCAGCGCCAGCGGCACATTGCCCATGGCGTGGGCCAAATCAAACCCACACTCCGCACCCGCCGCATGGGCGGCTGCGGTGATTCGGGCCATGTCCAGGCGTTCCCCCGTGAAGTAGTGCACGCCCCCCATCATGACCAGGGCCAGGGAGTCTCCCGCTTCGGCGATGGCCCGTTCGATGTCTTCGGTCCGCAGCGTGTACTCGCCGGGGCGGGGCGCCAGCTCGACGAGGTCCCGTTCGGGGTCGCCTTGGTGGAAACGGATTTGGCTTGCCAAAGCATACCGATCCGAAGGGAAGGCCCGGGCCTCGCAGAGGATTTTCCGGCGCACCCCAGCCGGTCGGTAGAAGCTCACGAGCAGCAGGTGCAGGTTGACGGTCAGCGCATTCATGGCCACCACCTCCTCGGGCTGGGCGCCGGCCAAATGGCACAGCCCCTCAGTGAAACGTTCGTGGTAGCTGACCCAGGGATGGCGGGCCTGAAAATGACCCTCGACCCCCCAACGTGCCCAGTCCTCGAGCTCGGTTTGCACCGCCGCCGCCGCCGCCCGGGGCATCAGGCCCAAGGAATTGCCCGTCAAGTAGATGCAGTCCTCACCCCCGTGCTGGGGCAGGTGGAAGGAGTCGCGGAAGCGGCTCAGGGGATCGGCCAGATCCAACGCCAAGGCCGAGTCCCGATCGAATTCAAAAACCATGGCCCAAAGGTAGGGCGCACGGGCAGGAGCTGGAATCCACCGAACCGGGGCATGGGCGATGTGGGAAGGCCGGGTTTGGACTTAATTTTGCTGGAACATTCTTGAAAACAATGGAAACGGGAACATTTGCGGCACGACACATCGGTCCCCGGCAACGGGACCTGGAGACGATGTTGGGGGTGGTCGGGGTACCGACCTTGGAGGCGTTGGTGGATGCGACGGTCCCGGCGGCCATTCGGCAACGGGAACGCATGAAGTTGGGGGCGCCCATGACGGAGGGGGAGTTCCTGGCCCACATGCGGGAACTGGCGGCGAAGAATGTGGTTTTCCAGAACTACATCGGGATGGGGTACCACCCGACGGAAGTGCCGAGTGTGATCCTGCGCAATGTGCTGGAGAATCCGGGCTGGTATACGGCGTACACCCCTTACCAAGCGGAGATTGCCCAGGGTCGACTGGAGGCGCTGCTCAACTTCCAGACGGTCGTTTTGGATTTGACGGGCATGGAGGTGGCCAATGCCTCGTTGCTCGATGAGTCCACGGCGGCAGCGGAGGCGATGGCGATGCTGTTTGCCTCCCGGAGCCGGGAGCAAGTGAAGCGGGAGAGTTCGGTGTTTCTGGTGGACGCGAAGGTCCTGCCGCAGACTTGGTCGGTGCTGAAGACGCGGGCGAAGTACCTGGGCATCACGCTGGAGCAGGCGGAGCGGGGGGCGATGGCCTTCGGGGAGGAGGTGTTCGGGGTGCTGTTGCAGTATCCCGATCGGGACGGGGTGGTGGAGGACCTGACGGCGCACATCGCCGAGGCGAAGGCAGCGGGGGTGCAAGTCGTCGTAGCGGCGGATTTGATGGCGTGCGCAGTGCTGAAGAGTCCAGGGGCGATGGGGGCAGATGTCGCGGTGGGGAGTTCTCAGCGCTTCGGGGTTCCGATGGGGTACGGTGGACCGCATGCGGCCTTCTTCGCCGCACGGGAGGAGTACAAGCGCAATTTCCCGGGACGCATCATCGGCGTTTCGAAAGACCGTTTGGGATCGGCCGCCCTCCGGATGGCGCTGCAAACCCGGGAGCAGCACATCCGCCGGGACAAGGCCACTTCGAACATCTGCACGGCCCAGAGCCTGCTCGCGGT
>JBIKTK010000076.1:0-5931 GCA_044348125.1 Flavobacteriales bacterium
CTCCCCCTGCGATTCGGAGTGGATGTTCCCCTTGTCGTTGAAAATCCAGTAGAAAGTTTGGTCTCCATACAATGGAACGATGTCCTCCCGGCGGCGCTCCCGGCAGTCGATCTCTTGGATGAAATCGTACCAAGGATAGTCCCCGTTCTCCGGGTCATAAAAGCCATTGCCATTGTAGTCCTTGAACGGCGAGAGATAGAAGTCCTGGTTCAAGGCCAAATTCCCATGGGCAGGGTATTCGAAAAAGTACGAAGGAATGGAGTAACCGTTCGGGAACTGCTCCGCAAGGTCGCAAGTGGGGTCCGCCTGGCAGTCGAAGTACTGGCGGTGGCGCATGGCATCGGCCCGCTGCAGGATGGAGAACTTGTCGTAGGCCTTGCAGGTGGCGGGGTCCACCTCCGCGGCACCGGTGTTGGTGAGGGGGCCGGGCCAGAAGTCGTTGCCGGTGTTGCGGTAGCGCACGGCGGCGAGCTTGAGTTGCTGGTCCGGGCTGATGCCGCCGAGCCAGAGGGCGCCGCCATAAACCACACTGACGCCGTCGCTCTTGGGGACAGCGAAGGCGCCCTTGTCGATGGCCCGGTCGTACCAGAGCGTGCCGCCGTTTTCGATGAGGGCGCGGACGTTGTTCCATTCCAGGTCCCTGAGCGCCGTCGCCGGGGCACAGGCCTCCGCCCGGGTCTGGGGCTGTTGGGCACTTCCGTACACCCGGGGTACGGGCAGCCCCTTTTGCATGCGCACCGGACCCTCTTGGCCCTGGCTTTCGGCTGCCCAGCCGCAACAGACTACGGCCAGCAAAACGCTGATTACGAACGGTCTCGCCGGCATGAGGGGGCGGACGACAACGGGCAGAAACGTGGACATGGCGCTTGGTTCGGGGCCAATTTACACCGCAACCGCCTTCCTCCCACCGGCTTCGGGTTCCAGCTTCGTGCCCCGGTCTAGAACAGCTGTGCCTGGACCGCCATGCACGTGCCCGACTCGAGGTAGCAAATCCAGCCCGTGACCTCACCGGCTTCGATCTGGGCGATCTCGCGCATGTACCCCGCGACCTGGGCCTCGTCCGATGGGCGGGGTTTGCCGGTTTTGAAGTCCAGGACCGCCCAACCCGTGGGCGTGCGGATGAGCCGGTCTGGGATGAAGATTTGGCCTTCGCTGCCTGCAAACGCCCGCTCCGTATGGACTTCTGACCCCGGCTCGAAGAAGGGCGCCAAGGACGGCAGGGCCAGTACGCGCTCGACGTCGGCCACCAAGTTGCGCACGTCGGTCGCCCCGAGCCCCGCGTCGGCCTCCAGCACGGTCCGCACCCCGGGCCAGGCCGCGCGGTCCGGCAACTGGCTGAGCAACCGGTGAACCTGCTTCCCGCGCTCGCGCGGCGACAAGCGCCCCCCCTCGGGCGACCACCAGGGCCGCTCCGGGGGCACGGCCCGCTGGCGGACCGGCATGCCCACCCGCATCCCCTCCAGCTCCACGACCGCCCGCTCCTCTTTCGTTCCCCCCCCAGCGGCCTCCGACTCCGGTGCCCCCTTCGCCCGCTCCACCCCGCCAGAAACCGCCTCCAACCCCCCGCCCGGCCCCGAATGGTAAACCAGGTTCTCCCCCTCCACCGGCCGCAACGGCAACCCAAATGCCCCCTGGAACGCCTGTTCCCAAAGCTCCGCCACCGAAACCCGCTTCTCCCCCGCCTTCGCCGGCACCGGCTCCCAGTCGAAGAAAATGTCCAGCACATCCCGCGGCCGGGTCATGGCCACGTACCCCACGTTCACCGCATCCAACAGCGTTCGCTCGTACTCCGCGAGAAACGCGTCCTCCCGCTCCGACTGCTCCAAGTCCTTCGCCTTGAAGATGCCCGCGGGCAAACCATAGACCTCTTCATCCAACCGGACCGGAATTTCCGACTTGAACGACCGATCCGATTGGTACGACATGGGCAGCAGCACAACGGGGAAGGCCAAACCCTTCGACTTGTGCACGGTCATCACCTGCACGGACTGCGCGGACGCCCGGGCGCGGATGCTCGACTTGGCGAGGCGCAGGTCCCAGGCCTTCAAGAACCCGGGAATGCCTCCTTTGCCCTTGCCCTTGAGCTGGTAGGCCCCGTCCAGCAAGGCTTCGGCGTAAGGCGCGTAGCGGCGCAACCCGTCCAGATGCTCGAGCAGGTGGCCCATCAGCACCACCAACGGTTCGAGTTGAAAGCGGGCCAAATCCATTTCCGGCTTCACCTGCCGGAGCAGCGCCGGGAGGTCCAGGTGCCGCTCCGTGAAAGCGGTGCCATCGCCCCGCTGAACGGTGCGCTCCACCACGAACCGGGCCAGCAACTCCGCCTCCTGCACTTCGGGGAACAGGGCGCAATAACACTGGACGAAGGTCAGCGCGTGGGCCGGATGGGACGGCTCCAAAATGCTGCGCAACAGGGCGACCACGGCCAGCGGCAGGGGGTGGCGCCCCAGCAACAGGCTCTCTTCCGTGAACGGTGAAATGTGGACGGACAGGAGAAACTGTGCGATGTTCGCTCCCTCCTTGTTCGTCCGCACCAAGATGGCGATGTCGTTCAGCGGGCGGCCCACCCCCTCCTTCCAATCGACCCGCACGACCTCCCCCGCTTCGTCCAGCACCACCTCGCCGCCCCCATGGGCCGCCAAGCGCTCCACGATCCACCGGTTGCGCGCCGCATCCCGTGCCGGCTTCTTCTTGCGGGTCGCCGACTCGACGCGCACGAGCCCGGTCCCGGGCCGCCAAGCCTCCTGCCGCAGGTCATCGTACACCCCGCTCAACCCCGCCGGAAGCAACGACTGCATCGCCCCGAAAAACAGGTTGTTCCACCCGATGACCTCCGGCAGCGAACGCCGGTTCACCTGCAACGGCGTCCCGCCGAGGTGGCGGTGGAACGCCTGCTCCGCCAGCCGGAGCGCCTCGGGCAAATCCGTCCCCATCAGGTCGGGAAGCCGTTGCAGCTGCTCGTAATCTCCGTTGCGCCACCGGTAGATGGCTTGCTTCGCGTCCCCCACCACCAACGTCCGGTTGTCCGGATGGCTCGACAACGCCTCGTGGTACAATGGAACCAGGTTGTGCCATTGCGTGACCGAAGTGTCCTGGAATTCATCGATGAACAGGTGCCGGTAGCGCGTTCCCAGCCGTTCGTAGAGAAAAGGGGTGGGATTTTCTCGGATGACGGAGGCGATTTGGCCATTCAAAGACTGCAGCAGCCGCACATTCTCCGCTTGCTGGAGCGCCTCCATCTCCTGGCGGAGCATGGCCATGGTCCCCACCAGCCCCACCCGGCGGCCCAGCGACTCCTTGAGCCGGTTGCGGCGGCCTGCCTCCCCGAGGTAGTAGGCGGCAAACATCGCGTTCAGTGCCTCGATCTCTGGCTTCAACGCGTCGACCTTCGCCCGGTCGGCTGCGGAGGCATGCTTGTTCATGAAGTTGCCTGAGTCCAACTGGCCTTGCAGCCGGGGGGCTGGCACCGAGGAGAAGGAGGATTGACTGGCCAAACCCCGCACCCACCGATACAAATCCCCGTGCGCAAACAACTTCTGGGCCTGCTCCTGTTCGATTCGGTTCCTCAACTTCCCAGCTGCCTCCCGAATGGCCTGCTCCACCCGCTTGCGCTCCTGTCGCATCGTGTTCTGGAGGGCATGAAACCGGCTCGGAGTCCAATCGTCGGTCGCCAGCACCCCGAGGTCCGCCTCGATCCGCTCCTGGGCCAGGAGCTTCGCCAACTTGACCAATTGGCCCCGCAGATTCACATCAGAGTCGTCCTCGACCTGGTTGCGGGCGAAGGCGCGCAGCAACTCCGTCACGTCGGCGTCCGCCCCCGCCCCGGTCCCGACCTGCGCCAACAGGCGGTCCACGGTCCCCTCCACCATCACCTCGAGGGACAGCTCCACTTCAAAATCGTTCTCCAGCCGCAAATCCCGGGCAAAAACGCGCACCAGACGGCTCACAAAGCTGTCGATGGTCATCACGGAGAAATCCTCGTAGTGGTGCAACATGTGGGCCTGCAGGGCCCCCGCTGACGCCTGGAGCGCCTCGGGGGTCCATTCCCCGCCTTTGAGCAACTCGTGGAACATAGCGCCCTGACCGGCAGCCACCTCCGCCACGTACTCCACGATGCGCGTGCGCATTTCCTGCGCCGCTTTTTTCGTGAAGGTGATGGCCAAAACCTGCCGCACCCCCACCTCCACCGGCGCCCGCAAGCAACACTTCAGGTACTCCTCTACCAACCGGAAGGTTTTTCCCGACCCTGCTGAGGCTCGGATCACTTGAAACGGACCATCAGAAGGTGCAGGGGTTCGGTCAGCCACGGGATGCAACATTTGCTGCAATTTAGGGGTTATCTTGGCGAACAAACGCCGACCTAAAAATCCGCAGTATGGCACCTGAAGCAATGCCCACCGACCGCATGCATGGCCGCAAGCCGGCCCGCTGGTTGTCCCGTTCGGTCGTCCGGTATTTCTCCCTGATGGGGTTCCTGGGCTTGTTGTGGGCGTTGGGAGGCTGTCGGCCGACGGTGGACACCCAGCCCCCGGACATCCCGGGCACGCTCCGGTTCGATGTGGAACTGCTTTGGGACGGCGCGCCGTATGCCCTGAACCAGCCGGCGGTCGACCACCTGGGGCACGCCCTCACCTTGAGCAACTTGCAACTTTACATCTCCCGGATGGAGGTGCAGGATTTGGCGGGGGTTTGGCATCGCAATGAACGTTTGGAAGAGGTGCACTTGCTGGACTTCAAAACGGCCCACACACGGTTGTTGGAGCCGTTTCCCGCGGGGATGTATCAGGCGGTGCGCTTTGGGGTGGGCATCCCCGAGGACTTGAACCGCGGCACGGACCCCGCCACGTTTCCCAACGACCACCCGATGGGGTTCCTGGGGTCGGCCGGGATGTTCTGGACTTGGTCCACAGGTTACATCTTCGTGAAGTATGAGGGCCGGGCCGCGCCACTGGGAACGGAGGTCATGAGTTCGCCCATCGCCTACCACTGCGGAACGGACGCGAGCTACCGGGAGGTGGTGGTGCCGTTCGAAAATCCGGTCTGGATCGACCCGCAGCGGCTCACGGTCCTCCCGCTGCAATTCGATGCCGCGAAGGTGCTGGTAGGCCCCAACGACAGCGTCGATGTCATCGCGAACCCGCTCACCCACAACGGACCCAATGACCCCATCGCCGCCCGGCTGATGGATTTGCTCACCCAAGCTTGGTACATCCCGCAATGAACCACAATCCATGGCTTCTGGGGCTTTTGTTGCTCTGCGTCGTGGGTTGTTCCCGCTGCAAGGATCCTGAAGACCCGTGTGCGGATTGTGCGCCCGATGCCACGCCCCTGACGCTGAACATCCCGCCGCTCTTTCCGCCGATGGACATCCCACCGGACAATCCGCTCACCGTGGAGGGGGTGCGGCTGGGGCGTTTTTTGTTCTGGGAGCGGGGCTTGTCCTTGGATTCGAGCATCAGCTGCGGCAGTTGCCACCTGCCCTCATCCGGTTTTTCAGATCCTTCAGCTGTGAGCACCGGTGTGGGGGGAGCACAGGGGACCCGCAATTCCATGGCGCTCATCAACCTCGGTTGGGCACCGACGTATTTCTGGGACGGCCGGTCGTTGACCTTGGAAGAGCAGGTGCTCATCCCGGTGCCGCACCCCGATGAGATGGCCTTGGATTGGAGTACGGCCGTGGCCCGGTTGCAGGCAGATGCGGACTACCGCGAGCGGTTCCTAGCTGCCTTCGGAGACGACGACATCACACCGGACCGGGCTGCAAAGGCCATCGCCCAATTCCTGAGAACCATGGTCTCCAGCGAATCGAAGTACGACCGCTGGCGGCGGGGCGAAACCCAACTGACCCCGAGTGAATTCAACGGTTACCAGATTTTCATCCGGGAGGGCGGGGATCCGGAAACCACCCCCGGTGGGCAATTTGGAGGCGACTGT
>JBIKTK010000050.1:0-6859 GCA_044348125.1 Flavobacteriales bacterium
GGAGATCATGGCGCTTTTTCGGGACATCCATGAAGCGGGCAACTCCATCATTGTGGTGACCCATGAGGAGGACATCGCAGCCCACGCCCAGCGGGTGGTTCGGTTGCGCGATGGAAAATTGGACGTTCAGGCCGGGCGTTGAGCAGCGGCTCCGTTGTTACTTTGCAGTGCGCAGCCCGCAGGTGGGCAGCCAGTGAATCGGTTTCATGCATAGAGAGAGAATCATCCACCTGCGCGACGAATCGCGCATCGGTGAAGTGGTGCAGGTTGCGGGCTGGGTCCGCACGTTTCGAAACGACACTTTCGTCGCCCTGAACGACGGGAGCTGCCTAGGGAACTTGCAGCTGGTCATCGATCGGGAAAGCAGCCCGGAATCGGAGCGGAAGCGGCTGACCACCGGCGCGGCCATTCGGGCGGTGGGAACCCTCGAGCGTTCGCAGGGCAGTGGCCAGTTGACGGAACTCAAAGTGACCGAATGGGAGGTTTTGGGCGATGCAGACCCGGACCGGTATCCCATTCAGATGAAGAAGCACTCGCTGGAGTTCCTGCGGGAGAAGGCCCACTTGCGCTTCCGGACGAGCACGTTCGGGGCAGTGTTTCGCGTGCGCCACGCCCTCAATTTTGCGATCCACCGTTTCTTCACGGAGCGCGGGTTCTTCCAGCTCCACACGCCCATCATCACCGGCTCCGACGCCGAAGGGGCGGGCGAGATGTTCCGGGTGACCACGCTGGACCTGAACAACCTGCCCCGGCTCGCCGATGGGGGGGTGGACGAGGGGGCGGACTTCTTCGGCAAGGCTGCGAACCTGACGGTCAGCGGCCAGCTGGAGGCCGAACTCGGCGCCATGGCCCTCGGCCAGGTCTACACCTTCGGACCCACGTTTCGCGCCGAGAATTCGAACACTTCACGCCATTTGGCCGAGTTTTGGATGATCGAGCCCGAGGTGGCCTTCGCGGATTTGCGGGACAACATGCGGCTGGCGGAGGACTGTTTGAAATCCGTGTTGGGAGCGGTGTTGGAAGGGTGTGCGGAGGATTTGGCCTTCCTGGAAAACCGAGAAATCGAGGCGGAGAAGGCCCTTCCCCAGGACCAACGGCACGACCGGCCGCTGCGGGAGCGGTTGCAAGCCGTGGTGGATACGCCGTTTCAGACGGTTACTTACACCGAGGCCATCGACTTGCTCCGCGCTTCGAAACATTACCAGAAGAAGAAATTCAAGTACCCGGTGGAATGGGGCGTGGATTTGCAGAGCGAGCACGAGCGTTGGCTGGTGGAGCATCACTTCAACGGGCCCGTGATTTTGACCGATTATCCAGCCCAGATCAAGGCGTTCTACATGCGGGCGAACGAGGATGGAAAGACGGTCGCGGCGATGGATGTGTTGGTCCCCGGCATCGGAGAGATCATCGGGGGCAGCCAGCGGGAGGAGCGGTTGGATCGGCTGGAGGCCAAATGCGCCGCATTCAATATCCCCGCAGAGCATCTCTGGTGGTACCTCGAGACGCGTCGGTTCGGATCGGCCATCCACAGTGGCTTCGGGTTGGGTTTTGAACGTTTGGTCATGTACGTGACCGGTATGTCGAACATCCGGGACGTGATTCCTTTCCCCCGCACGCCGCAGAACGCGGAATTCTGAACCATGCTCAAACAGTCGCTCCAACAGAAACTCCTCCAGAAGCTTTCGCCCCAGCAAATCCAGCTGATGAAGTTGCTGCAGGTTCCCACCATGGAACTGGAAGCACGCATCAAGCAAGAACTGGAGGCAAACCCGGCCCTGGAGGAGGTGGACGACCGTTGGGATGGGGAGGAGGTGGGCGAGGAACTGGGAGGGGAGGCGCCTGAAGATTCCGACCGGGAGCAGGCGCTGGAGGAGTTTGACTACGGGGATTATCTGGATGACGAGACGCCAGATTACAAACTCAGTGTGCAGCAGCGGGGTGCGGATGAGGAGGACCGGGAGGTTCCATTTGCTTCCGGGGTGTCGTTTCGGGAGTTGCTCATGAGCCAACTCGGATTCCACCGGGTGGATGAGCACCAGCGTTTCCTGGCGGAACAGATCATCGGCAATCTCGATGATGCAGGCTACCTCGCCCGGGATTTGGACAGCATGGTGAACGATTTGGCATTCACCCAGGGCATCGAAGTGAAACGCGGGGATCTGGAAGCGGCTTTGGCGGTGGTTCAGTCCTTGGATCCGGCGGGGGTCGGTGCCCGCGATTTGCAGGAATGTCTGGTGCTGCAGATGGAGCGGCGGGTTCGGGAACCAGAGCCGGATACAGAGCCAGAACGCTGGTCTGCTCAACGCGATGCATTGAAGGTGTTGTCGCAATGCTTTGAGCCGTTTTCCAAGAAGCACTACGACCGCATCCAACGCCGATTGGATTGGAACGAAACGCGGCTGAAGTCCGCCTTGGATGAGGTCATGCGGCTCAATCCGAAGCCCGGAAACTCTGGAAACGAGGGGGGGCGGACGGGGAGCTCTGCTGTGATCATCCCGGATTTCTTGTTGGCTGTTGAGGAGGATGAAATTCGATTGCAACTGAACCAAAGAAACGCCCCAGAGTTGCGGGTCAGTCCCATTTACAAAGACATGCTTCGGACTTATGCAGAAGGCGCGAAGTCCGATGCCCAGCAGCGCGAGGCATTGACCTTTGTGAAGCAGAAAATCGAAGCCGCTCGTTGGTTTGTAGACGCCATCCTCCAGCGGCAGCAGACGTTGCTCATGACCATGCAGGCCATCGTCGAAATCCAGCGTCCCTACTTCTTGTCAGGGGATGAAGTGGACCTCAAACCCATGATTCTAAAGGATGTTGCGGAAAGGGTGGGCATGGACATCAGCACGGTGAGCCGGGTGGCGAACAGCAAGTACATCGCAACGCCTTACGGAACCTTTTTGCTCAAGCAGTTCTTCTCGGAACGAATGACCACCGAAACCGGGGAAGAGGTCAGCTCCCGCGAGATCAAGAAAATCCTCGAAGAAGCCATCGCAGGGGAGGACAAGCGCAAACCGTTGCCTGACGACCGGTTGTGCCAGCTCCTCAATGAGAAGGGTTATAACATTGCCCGCCGCACGGTGGCCAAGTACCGGGAGCAGTTAGGGATTCCGGTGGCCCGGATGCGGAAATCGATGTAGCCCCGTCGACATGGCTGAACATCCGGCAGTAGTCCCTCGGCGTCCCTTGTGGGCCAAGCTCTTTTCAACGGTCTTTCATCCGTTGCTGATGCCCCTGTTTTTGTTGGTGGGACTTTATGCTTTTGCCCCTGGGTTGGGTGGGTACCCTGGGGCCTTTTACTACCTACTCATTCTTTTGTTTGTCAATACTTTGGCTCCGGCTATTTCGTTGTTTTTGCTGTACCGAAGGGGGGTGATTGCTGACTTGGAGATCCGAAATCCCGGGCAGCGGATGCTTCCTTTTGCATTGGTTGGGGCCTACTACGTACTGACCTATGGGTGGGTACATTACGGGGATTTGGCTTCCGTCATTCCACTTCCTTACCACAGGATGCTGCTGGGGCTGGCAGGGAGCATCTTTCTGGGTGTCTTGATCACGCGGTGGTTCAAGATCAGCATGCACATGCTGGCCGTGGGGGGGGTGTTGGGCGCTTGGGCCGGTGCCGGTGTTTTTGAGCCGTTGGTGAGGAGTTGGCAAGGTTCGGTGTGGATGGGATTGCCGAAGGTGGGTTGGGCGGGGGTGTGGACGGACGGCACGTTGCTCCTCCTGGTTGCTGGCCTGTTGGTGTCAGGAACCGTGGGTTCGGCCCGCATGGCCTTGCAAGTGCATCGACCATCCGAGGTGTACATCGGATGGGGGACAGGAATGGCTTGGATGGCTTGGAATATGTATGCAGCACACTGATTTTCAGTGACTTTTGTGCTGGATGATGTAGTAGTTGGTGGTGATGAAGAAGTTCCGCACCCAGGGCAGTCCCGACAACCAGGCAGGGGCCAACCTCGGCTTCAGGCCAAACTTCACTTCATAATTGGGGTTGATGAGGTACAACCTGCGTTCCACGGTCTCATAGTCGGTGCGCCGCTTGATGCGTTCAAATCCTTCTATCGTGATCCGGGTTTCTTGGATTTCGAGCAAGGCATCCACGGTCTGCGGGCTTTCCCCCAGTGCACGCATCAAGCCTGCATACAGGGGCCGGGGAAGCAAGTGGAAGTAGGGCAGCTTGGACAACAAACGGCTCTTGCACATCTGCTGGTGGCCGCCGAAGGGATTTTGCCAAGGGGGGAACCCGAGAAAAAACTTCCCGGTGGGTTTCAAAAAAGAATGAACAAAGGCCATGAAGCGGGCTTGGTCATGGATGTGCTCCAAAGTGTCCCGCATGAAAATTAGATCAAAGGTGCCCCACTCGGCAGGACTGGCATCATAGACGTTGCAGACTTCCAATCGGGGTGGAGACAGGGTGTTGTCTGCTTGTTCCGCCAGCCAGTTTTCGTGGAAAATCTTCCCGTTTTCGATTTTTTTTCGGGCCAAATCCATGCCCACAACCTCCCGGCAGCGTCGCTCCACAAAAGGCACCAAATTGCCGCCTTCGCCACAACCTATTTCCAGTACCCTCGTATCCGGCCCGATGGTCATGTGGCGCTCGAGGAAGGGGAGGACGTGTTTCCGGGTGGTGGTCGCTTGCTCCGCGAAATAGGTCTCTCGGTGGGTATGTCGGGCTTGCATGGCGCGTGTTTTTAATGAAAAAGAACCTTCAACGGGAAACCAGGGAACTCAAGGTTGTGTCAGGGTGCATTGCCAGCGCCAAGCGTCTGTGAGTGCCTCGGCTAGGCTTCTTTTTGCTTGCCAACCCCAAGTTTGGGTGGCTTTGCTGTTGTCGGCATAGATGGCGGTTACATCCCCGGGCCTGCGGGGACCGATGCGGTGGGGTGCCCGAGTTTGTGTGGCTGACTCAAAAGCATCCACGACCTCTTTCACGGAATGTCCGCGGCCCGTGCCGAGGTTGAAGACGTCCCAGCCTTGCGTGGGCAGGTGCTGAAGGGCCGCCACATGGGCTTCCGCCAGGTCCATGACGTGGATGTAATCCCGGATGCAGGTGCCATCGGGGGTCGGATAGTCGTCTCCGAAGATGGTCAGGGGTTCGCGCCAACCGGCTGCTGCCTGGGTCAGGAAGGGGACCAGGTTGTTCGGACGGCCGATGGGCAATTCTCCCAGCAAACCCGAAGGATGGGCACCGATGGGATTGAAGTATCTCAGAAGCGCACAGCGAAACGAGGGTTGGGATGCGGTGAAATCCCGAATCAATTGCTCGCACACTTGCTTGGTGTACCCGTACGGAGATTGGGCTGGGAGGATGGGGGCGCTTTCGTTGACCGGAATGTGCTCGGGTTCTCCGTACACGGTACAGCTGCTCGAAAAAACGAAGCATGAAACACCATGGGATTTCATGGATTCGAGCAGGACGGCTGTGGAGCCGATGTTGTTTCGGTAGTATGCAGCCGGCTCGGCCACGCTTTCGCCCACCGCTTTGAACGCAGCAAAGTGGATCACCCCTTGCAACCCGGGATGTGCATCGAACACCAGGTTCATGGCCACGGGGTCGGTGCAATCCACACGATGAAATGGGATTTTCTGTCCTGTTAAAGTTTCTAGCGCATCCAACATCCGCGATTCCGACCTGGACAAATCGTCCACAATCACGGGCCGGAATCCGGCCTCCATCAACGCCAGCACGGTATGTGACCCGATGTAGCCCGCTCCACCTGTCACCAAAACTTCTGTCCCAAACATGGTTCCAATTTAAGCCAACCTGCATGCTGGATTTGGCCTAAATTCGAAGGATATGGAGAGGCATTTGGAAGCGGGTACGGATGGAATTGCCGTCCGCGGATGGACGCAGGAAATGGTTGCGTTCCAACAGCATGTGCTGCAGCACCCCCCGGCTGCGCGGAAGGTGGTGCGGCCTTGTGTCTTGGAAGACGGAATTCATGCGTTGTCGGCAGCGGATGTGGAACGGTGGGCCGAGCGATGGAATTCCGCGTTGGATGCCCGGAGTCCGGTTCTCGCTTTTGTTCCCGCTTCGGGTGCGGCCACCCGCATGTTTCAGGACTTTGTTCCGCCAGTTCGCCCAGAAGTCGCCGAAAGGTTGTCTGATTGTTGGAGGGATTTTCCATTTGCCGACCAAAGCGATTGGCAACAGGGCTTGGATGCGCTTTGGAAGCCCGGAGGTTGGGCCTCGTTGCCCAAAGGCATGGTGCCTTTCTTCCGGTTAGCGGATGGGAGCATCCAAACAGCCTTGGATGCCCATCATATGGAGTGGTGCTGGCATTCAGACGGCCTCATCAAGCATCCCTTGGTTTTCACCGTTCCTCCGTCTTTTCAGTCTGAATTGAAAGCCCGTTGGTCAGAGGCAGGAGACTACGTGAGATTTGAGATTCAACATGCTGAAACGGATACCTTGGCTTGGGATTTGGAGGCGGATGATTGGTTTCGTGACGACTCGGGTTCATTGGTTTTTCGGCCGGGTGGTCATGGCGCCCTGCTCCAAAACCTCAATGCGCAAGAAGCGCATTGGGCATTCCTACGAAATGTGGACAATGTGGTGACACCGGGCAGTGAAGTATGGAAAGGCAGGATTCAATGGCGGGCAGCGTTGGGCGGGTTGTTGGCAGAATGGGTTGAGGAACGAAATGCCCTCGCAGAGGGCTTGCTGGCGGGGGATGTGGGGGCTGAGCGACGAATTCGAGATTGGTTGGGTCAGGTGTGGGATCCTATAGCGTGGCCTCAGGACACGGGCGGCTGGCTGCGGCTTTTGAACCGGCCCATGCGCGTAGCGGCTGTGGTTCGGAACGAGGGTCAACCGGGGGGTGGGCCTTTTTGGGTGGCAGACGCGGAAGGCATTCGGCCT
>JBIKTK010000051.1:0-6814 GCA_044348125.1 Flavobacteriales bacterium
CGATCTCTTGCATCCGGTTGCGCCAAAAATCTGCCATTTCTCGCAGGTCTTCGACCATCACGGCCTCCGCCCCTCCGAAGGCGCGGTTCGCACGCATCATGGCCTGCTCTTCCTCGAAGGCGGCCAACAGGGCTTCCTCTTTCGCACGTTCCAAACGATTTTCAGCGATTTGCGCTTCCAACCGGTCCAATGCCTGGATCTGGGCCCAACGGCCCTCGCCCGCAGGAGCCAGCCGGAACTGGGTACCCAACAGCTTCCAGCCGGCAGGCAACTCCACCTCCACGCTGCCCGCCACGACATTTGTGTCCAGCCCCCCGACCACGAGCCGCTCACTGCCGGTTCCGGTGCGGAAGCTGCCAGAACGCTCCAACAGGGCGCCCTCGTAGTAGACGGTGGCAGCCCGGAGGGGCAACACCAGCACCGACTCTTTTCCTGGGGGGTCTGGGGTTTGGCCCATCGACACAACGGGCGCGAACAAAATCCATCCGAGGCACCCACAGGCCCAACGTACGTGTTGCATCATGGCGACAAAAGTACCGCGCGGCCGGAAGTCAACGGCATCCCAACCGCGGGAATTCAGTTCGTGCAAACCAAGGTATCCAAGGCCGCCCCGTAGGCCGCCCAAAGGCCCCGGGCCCCGACGACATTGCCTTCCACTTCCGCAGGCACGGAAAAGGGGTTCCCCTGACCCAGCACTTGGTTCTCGAGACTGGCCACGGTGGCATAGACGCCGGGGTCGATGGTGCAAAACTTGACCACCACGGTGTCACCGCGCTTGAAGTAACTGAATTCCCCGCTGTCGAATTGGTCGTCCCAGGCTGTGCTGCCCGGTGCGCTGCCCCTGACTGCATTGAATTCAAAGGCCAAACCGTTGAAAAACCGATCCTCCACCGCGCTGCCCAAGGGGGCGACAAAGTCGGCATCCTTCGGTGCGTTGACACCGGGTTCGAAGAGGGGATCCCAGGACGGCCGCGCATTGATCCGCCGGGCGAACCACCGATAAAACTGTCCCGGTGTGGGCGGATCGGAAAGTCGGGCATAGATCCACCCCAGCGAATCCGCCGGACCGGTGCCTCCGTCGGGGGCCTGGAAGCGGAGGTCATCCAGCGGGACAGGCGCGAAAATGGTCGACTGCGCGGTGGCCATCCGCTCGTTCCATAGGACCTCCAACCGATACGTCTGGCCGACTTCGCCCACCAGGCCCCCCCCCAACGAGGTGTACACACAGAAGTCCGCAGCAGCCCCCTGAGCCCACTCGGCGGGCAAACCCAGGGTCTCCAAGGCCTGGGCTTGGAGTTCGGGCGGCAAGTCCCCCAAGCAAACCTCATCCAAAGCATGCCACGCTTCGCCCACCCCCACCCGAACCTCCGCCCCGCCCAAAAACAACGTGGCCGCCAGCGAAGCATCGACCGGGTCAAAATACCCCTGGGTCAGGCTGATGAACACGACAGGCGGAGACCCCGGTTCGATCGACCCTTCCACCACCCAATCCTGCGGCACATCGGGCAACGTCACATCGATGGCCCGCTCACACCCCGCCCCCCCCACACCCAGCAGACAGACCCATGCCCCCTGCACCCATCGGTTTCTGAAGTTGCTCCACTCTGCCATGCCTTCATAACAACTTTCGAACAGGCAGGGTTCAATGCGCCTCTCGCCGTAGTTTTGTACGAGACGATTTCCAATGCTCAACCGCCGCCAAATTCGGATCAAGATCCTCCAGGTCCTCTACGCGTTCTACCAGGATACCGACCGAGACGCCGTGCTGGCAGAGAAGAACCTCGCACACAGCATTGCCAAGATGCAGGAACTTTATGTCCTGCTTTTGTTGATGATTGGGAGCATGCAAGGGATGGCCATTGACCGCATTGAGGCGGGCCGCAAGAAGCAACTTCCCACCCCGGAGGACCTGATGCCCAATGTCAAGTTTGTCAACAACAAACCACTGCGGGCATTGGCGAACAGCAAGGTGCTACAAAAGCAGGCCGAAAAGTTGGGCGTAGGTTGGGGGAACAACATGGAACTGCTTCGGAAAATCTTCCGCAGCATGATCGAGGGAGAAGATTATTTGGCCTACATGGCTGCAGAAGAGCGAGGCTTCCGGCACGACCGCGAGTTTTTGATCCGGATGTTCCGCAAGGACATGATTCAGAACGAGTTGTTTGAGGACAGTTTGGAGGAGCAGAGCATTTTTTGGAACGACGATTTGGATTTGGTAGCCTCCATGGTCATCAAAACCGTGAAGATGATTCCGGAAGATGCGGATGACATCACTTTGTTGCCCCTGTGGCGCGAAGACGAGGATGACAAATCGTTCATGGACGTGTTGTTCCGGCAAACGTTGGCACTGGGGGCCGAAAGCGAGGCGCTGATCACGGAGGCGGCTGCGAACTGGGAAATCGACCGCATTGCACTCATCGACCGCATCCTGATGAAGATGGCCATTGCGGAAGCGCGTTCTTTTGAGTCCATCCCCTTGAAGGTGACCCTCAACGAGTACATCGAATTGTCGAAGTACTACAGCACCCCCAAGAGCAGTGCCTTCATCAATGGCATCTTGGACCAATTGTTCCAGAAGTTGAAGGCCCAGGGATCGATTGTGAAAGTCGGACGCGGACTGTTGGAATGATGGCATCGAAGCGGCCCATGCGGTGGGCGAAATCCAGGCTGAAGCTCCGGTACCTGATGCCCTTGTGGGTTATACTTGGCAGTACCTTCGGTTGTGACCGGGCCCCGGACTCGTTGTCAACCGACTGGATTCAAGTGCCGGGCACGGCTTCCGGACGGCCCGAGGAGGTGTCGGATGCGCCTGTGATCACCTTTGTTGACTCGGTTTGGTCTTTTGAGCCCGTGCCCGAAGGGACCGTCCTGCGCCATACATTCACGTTCCAGAACACGGGGAATGCCCCCTTGCTGCTCACCGATGTCCATGGTGAATGTGGTTGTACGGTGGTGCGGGATTGGCCCAGGGAACCGATTCCTCCGGGGGGTGAGGACAGTTTGACCGTGGCATTTGACACCCGTGGGAAGCAGGGCGACAACCGCAAACAAATCTCGGTGGCGGCCAACACGTTTCCTGCCATTACCTTGCTGACGCTGAAAGGAAGGGTGGTGGGACCGGCTACGCCCTCCCCTGCCCCATCCCCAAAACCTGAATAACGCATTGCAATTCAACGAACCCATGTCATTCACTTTGCTTCAAGCCGCCCCCGCAGGAGGGGGTGCCGACCTCGGTTTCTTCATCATGTTGGGCATGATGTTGCTCATCATGTACCTGTTCATCATCCGTCCCCAAATGAAGCGGCAGAAGGAAGCCCGCAAGTTCCGGGAAGGGCTCAACAAAGGGGACAAGGTCGTGACCATCGGTGGCATCCATGGCCGGGTGGCTGAAATCGAGAGTGGAACCGTGGTGCTCAATGTGGAGAGTGGCAAAATCCGGGTGGAGCTGAACGCCATCAACCCTTCGGGCACGGTCTCTGAGCAGGATCTCCAACAAAACCGCTGATGGCCCAACGTCCGTTGCTGCCCCCGGAGATGCCGGATGGGCCCGTTTCCATGGGCCTGGGCTGGGCCCTGGTCCCCGTGGGGGTCCTCATCGCTTTGCTGGGGTTGCATGTGGTCCTGTTTGGGGCGGACAGTTCCTACGGTCCCAACCAAATGGCCATGTTGCTGGCAGCCTTCGTGGCTGCGGCCATCGGCATGGCAAAAGGGGTGGCATGGGGAAAAGTCGCTGAAGCCATCGGCAAGAGCATCGCTTCTACCTCCGAGGCCATCCTCATCTTGTTGCTCATCGGGGCCTTGAGCGGGACCTGGTTGATTGCGGGCATCATCCCTGCTTTCATGTACTATGGATTGCAAGTTTTGGAACCTGGCATCTTCCTATTTGCGGCGTGCATCATCTGCTCCACGCTCTCCTTGGCCACGGGGACTTCCTGGGGAACAGTGGGAACGGTGGGGGTCGCTTTGATGGGAATCGGAGCCGCGCTGGGATTGGAACCGGGATGGGTGGCCGGTGCCATCATTTCAGGAGCCTACTTCGGCGACAAGTTGTCCCCGATGAGCGATACCACCAACATCGCACCGGCGGTGGCAGGAACCGACTTGTTCACCCACATCCGGTACATGTTGTACACCACAGTACCTAGCATGGTGGTCACCTTGGCGGTTTTTTTGGTGGCCGGACTGGGAGGAGGCGCGGCGGCGGGGGGCGCGGTACCGGGATTGGCACCGGGATTTGAGGAGGCGGTGCGGGGGGCGTTCCAAATCCACGCCGGGTTGTTCATCGCACCGATCGTGGTGATTGGGCTCATCATCAAGAAGGTGCCGGCGGCACCCGCGCTGCTGGTGGGGGTGCTGTTGGGCGCTCTGACCGCGGTTCTGTTTCAGCCCCAGTTGATTGCAACCTTGTCCAATGGCATCGGAGGCTGGGCGGGTTACAGGGTAGCCATGCAGGCCATGTTTGGGGACATTGCAGTAGAAACGGGCCACCCATTGGCGGATGGGCTCTTGCAGTCCGATGGGATGGCCGGCATGTTGAACACCGTGTGGTTGATTCTGTGTGCCATGGTGTTCGGGGCAGCGTTGGAGGCGACGGGGATGCTCAGGGCCATCACCGCAGCGCTGTTGCGGGGTGTGCAGAGTACCTTCGGATTGGTGTCGCGGACGGTGGGAACTTGTTTGGCCTTCAACATCCTGGCGTCGGATCAGTACCTGGCCATTGTGGTGCCCGGGAACATGTACCGCAAGGCGTTTGAGGATGCGGACCTCGCACCTGAGAACTTGTCGAGAACGTTGGAGGATGCAGGCACAGTAACGAGCGTCCTGGTACCCTGGAATACTTGCGGGGTGGCGCAGAGCGGCATGCTCGGCATCGCGACTTGGGCTTACCTGCCGTACTGCATTTTCAACTGGGTGAGCCCGCTGATGACGCTGTTGGTGGCCGCCGTGGGCTTTCGGATTCGCAAGCTGGGCCCGACGCCGGTTGAACTTCAGGGGGCTGCGAAGGGTTGATGGGGAAAACACTGACCATGGATTCGACGGGCAACTTGCCCTATGCTGCGGAGGAACCCGAGATGCTGCGGGTCATCGGAGCCCGAGAGCACAACCTGCGGAACATCCACGTGTCCATTCCCCGGAACCGACTGGTTGTCATCACAGGGGTCAGTGGGAGTGGGAAATCGAGTTTGGCCTTTGATACGCTGTATGCGGAAGGGGCGCGGCGCTACTTGGAGACGTTTAGCGCTTACGCCCGCCAGTTCATCGGAGGCATGGAGCGGCCGGATGTAGACCAAATCACCGGTCTCAGTCCCGTGATTCGCATTGAGCAGAAGACGATTTCGAAAAACCCGCGGTCGACGGTGGGCACAGTGACCGAAATCGCCGATTTTCTACGGCTCGCTTTTGCCCGGGCCGCCGATGCCCGGTCCCTCCACACCGGCGAACCGATGGTCCGGTTTTCGGAGGAGGAGATCTTGCAAGGCATCCTCCAGGATTTCCAGGGGCAGCGGATTTCCCTTTGTGCACCCTTGGTGCGCGGCCGAAAGGGGCACTACCGGGAGCTGTTTGAGCAGATCATGCGCCAAGGTTACCTGCGGGCCCGGGTGGATGGTGAGGTGGTGGAACTGCAAGCGGGTTTCAAGGTAGACCGCTACAAGATCCATGACATCGAGGTGGTGATCGATCGGTTGGAGGTGCGTCCGGAGGACACAACCCGGTTGCAGCGGTCGATTCGGACCGCGCTTTCGCAAGGGAAGGGAACGTTGGGCGTATTGGTGCAGGACACAGGGGAATGGAGGTTCTTCAGCCGCAATCTGATGTGTCCAACCACCGGGCTGGCTTATCCCGATCCGGAGCCCAACTTGTTCTCGTTCAATTCCCCTTACGGAGCCTGCCCCCATTGCAGTGGGTTGGGCGAGGTGCCCGAGGTGGAGGTGGCTCGGTTGATTCCCGATGCCAGCAAATCGGTTTCGCAAGGGGGGATTTTGCCGTTGGTCGATTGGAAGGACAGTTGGACCCAAGGGGTGGTGGAGGCGCTGTTGGCAGAGGCCGGGGCGACGGTTCGCACGCCGTTGGGGGAATTGGATGAGGCCGTGGTGGGCGCGATCCTGTACGGGCGAGAAAAGCCGGTGAAGCTCGGAGACAAGTCGGGCGTTCGGGGGGACAGCGTCCGGTTCGATGGGTTGATTTCCGGCATCCTGCGTGCGGCGTCATCCAGCCAGTCCGCTCAGCTGAACCGGTGGGCACAGCAGTTCATGTGGAAGAAGGTGTGCCCGGAGTGTGAGGGAACGCGGTTGCAACCGATGAGCCGGCAGTTTTTCCTCGATGGGATGCGCATCTCAGACCTGGGGGCCATGTCGTTGTCGGAACTGCGGGATTGGACAGCAGGGCTCGGGGAGCGCCTGCCTGAGCGACCCCGGCGCATCCTGCGAGAGCCGTTGAAGGAAATCCAAGACCGGTTGGGATTTCTATGCGAGGTGGGCCTGGGTTACCTTGCCTGCGACCGGTCTTCGCGTACGCTTTCGGGAGGAGAGGCGCAGCGGATTCGTTTGGCCAGTCAGATGGGCAGCCGGCTGACGGAGGTGCTTTACATCCTGGATGAACCCAGCATCGGACTTCACCCAAGAGACAACAACCGGTTGATTGACAGCCTCAAAGGGCTCCGCGACGCTGGCAATTCGGTGCTGGTGGTGGAGCACGACGAAGACATGATGCGGGAGGCTGACCACCTGATCGACATGGGTCCAGGTGCCGGGGTCCACGGTGGCAGCATCGTCGCCCAAGGTCCCCCTTCGGCGCATCTGGCCGGGGACAGCGT
>JBIKTK010000052.1:0-6791 GCA_044348125.1 Flavobacteriales bacterium
CAACCCAGCAAGCCTGGCGGGTGCAGGGGCGCTGGCCAGAGGCATGCGCCGAATGCATGTTCTGCCCAGAGGGCCAGGGTTTCGACCCCCGTGTCGACCCAACAAAATCGGGCGTTGAGCCGATGTGCTGTTTCCTGTGCTTCCTGGATGGCTTGGTTTTGGAGGTGGACCAGTTCGTGCAAGGTTTCGAGCTGGACCCGATGGGCCATGACGTCAGGATGGAAGCGGGCTGCCTCGCGCACCGCGGGCACCTTCCACCGCGTCGCAAGGGCCTCAACCAAGGTGGTTTTGCCGGTCGACTCGACGCCCGTGCAGAGCACGTAAGGGACAGGGGAATTGGAGGTCGGAGAAGTCATGGGATGGACAGGAACCCTTGAATGGACAGGAGGAGATACAGGAAGTACATCACGGCGCCGGCCCAAAGTCTACTCCGCCAGTACAGCACGATGCCTGCGGCGTTGATCGCCAACCAGTAGTACCAGTGTTCGGGAATCCAAAGCACCATCAAGACAGTAGCGGGGATGCTGAAAACCGTTGTGAAGGCATCGAGTCCAGGCAGTCGCGCTGGGGTATGTCGTCTGAGGTAAGCGGTGGACGCCCACCAAGTTGCAGCCCCCAGGAGGAGGATGCAGAGGTGCCCTGCAGGACCCCACCCCTCAGGCAATGCGGGAGGGGTGCCCCACCCCTGGGCCCACCAACGCAGGCCACCCCAAGTGGCCATACCTACATAAAAAACCCACAAAAGCGTTTCTGCCATCAGCTGCCGGGTCCAACAAATGCGGGCATAGAGAGCAGAACCTACGAAGGCTGCAAGAAACCCAGTAGGTTCACCTTGCAGGTAGAGCACAGTGTACAGGACATTGAGGCCTGCGGCCAGTCCTTCCCATCCCCGGTGGAGCCATCGGGAATCAGGGGCTGAAGTCACAATGACACGGAGGAGACAGAACCACGGCCACATGGGGCAGCAAGTCCTGGATCCATTGGTGCTCCTCGGGATCCAGCAGGTTGTGCAAAAGGTCCAGTTTTTGGAGGGAGGGCAAATCGCTCAGTGACGCTGGGTACCGTTCGATCGGATTCGACCAAAGTGCCAAGATTTCCAGATGCTGGAGCGCGTCAATGTCCTCCGGAATGATCTCAATCTCGTTGTCCCCGAGGTCGAGGGAACGCAAGGCTGGCCAAGCCCAGCAAACCGATGGGAACACCGCCAGGCGGTTGCTGGAGGCGTCCAAAAACGTGAGTTGCTTCAGGGATTGCAGCGATTCTGGCAGGGTGGAAAGCCGATTCTTCCGGAGACGAAGCTCCCGCAATTCAGTCAGCTGGGCCACCGCTGGGGGCACCTCGCGAAGGCCCTGGCGACTGAGGTCGAGGCGGAATATGGTTTGGCCCAAGGCCTGGGCCTTCAGCGCTTCCTCCAAGGACCGGTACCAAGGTGCATCTTGAACGAGGGAATCGGTGTGGGCACTTTGCGTTCGCGCCGGGTGCAGGGAGGCAACCCCAAGGAGCACCAGTACCCCCAATCTTCGGGCAGCCAACGGCACAAGGGAGCGAGTGAGGCTCATGGCGTGCGCGGGGATGTCAAGCGGGGCAGGGCGCCCCCCGGCGTCAAGGGAGCCAGCAGGGCTTGCGTTCGTTCTCTGTCGGAGGCCAAAGCTGCGCACAAAGCATCAACGTCGGGGAACCGCATTTCATTGCGAAGTCGGCTGACAAACCGCAGGTGCAGGATGGCATCGTACAAGTCCCGGCCGCCGGTCAACAGATGGACTTCGATCTGGGGGGGCATAGCGGGGTCCGCGCTGGGGTCGACGGTGGGCCGGTAACCGATGTTGACCATGGCTGGCACCCAGTCCTCTGCGGTTTTTGTCCCTGGATCTGTCGCCTGGGCCCAAGCGGCGTAAACCCCCACGGCGGGCACCAACTTGAACGGATGGTCCGGCGCCAAATTTGCCGTGGGGAATCCCCAGGTCCGCCCCAGCCCTGCCCCACGTACCACCCGACCCGACAGGGGATACAACCTCCTCAGCCAGTGCGCCGCCGCTTCCACATCCCCTCCCCGCAGGGCATCGCGCACCTTCGTCGAACTCACACGGGTCTCCTCCACATACTGCGCGGGCAACTCCTCCACCGTGAACCCCCACTCCTCACCGAAGGTGCGCAGCGCAGCAAACGACCCTTCGCGGTTGCGCCCGAAACGATGGTCGTAGCCCACGATGACCGCACGGGGCCGGATGCCCTCCGCGATCAAATCCCGCACATATTCCCGCGGACTCAGGCGCGCCAGCTCCGCCGTGAAAGGATGCACGACCAGGTGGTCCAGCCCCGTTTCCGCCAGCACCCGCTGTTTTTCCTCCGGCGTGTCAATCAAGGCCAAACCATGGTCCAAAGGGTGCAGAACCATGCGCGGATGGGGATCAAAGGTCAGCAGCACCGACTCCGCCCCCAGCTCCGCCGCCCGCCGGCAGACCAAATCCAGCACCGCCCGGTGGCCCGCATGGACCCCGTCAAACGTCCCGATGGTCAGCACCACCGGTCGTTCCGCATGAAAACCCAAAGCGCTCGAATGAACCTTCACTCGGACAAAGGTAGGTTGTGCGGGGAGGAGATTTTCGTGTACTTTTGCGCCGAATTTTTCCAGTATCTCATGGCATCTCAAGGCATCATTTCCCAGGTAATCGGACCGGTGGTGGACGTCACATTCCCCGCGGGCGTAACGCTTCCTAACATTTTGGATGCCCTTGAGGTAGACCGTCCGGGAGGCAAGCTCATCCTCGAAACGCAGAAGCACATCGGTGACGACACGGTTCGCGCCATTTCGATGGACGCAACGGAAGGATTGAGCCGGGGAACGGCGGTTCGGGCAACGGGCCAGGGCATCACGATGCCCGTTGGCGACCAAATCAAGGGTCGTCTGTTCAACGTGGTGGGCACGGCCATTGACGGCATCCAAGCGGTGGACATGACGGGCGGACGTTCCATCCACCAGCACGCACCGCGATTCGAAGACCTCTCCACGGAGACCGAAATTCTCTTCACGGGCATCAAGGTCATCGACCTCATCGAGCCCTATGCCAAGGGCGGCAAGATCGGGTTGTTCGGCGGGGCAGGTGTGGGCAAGACGGTACTGATCATGGAGTTGATCAACAACATCGCCAAGGGTTACGAGGGGATTTCGGTCTTCGCAGGGGTAGGGGAGCGCACGCGGGAGGGGAACGACTTGCTGCGGGAGATGATCGAATCGGGGGTCATCAAGTACGGTGACGCCTTCAAGCACAGCATGGAAGCGGGCGGTTGGGACCTGTCCAAGGTGGACATGAAGGCGCTGTCCGAGTCGCAGGCTACGTTGGTTTTTGGCCAAATGAATGAACCCCCAGGTGCCCGTGCACGGGTCGCCCTTTCCGGACTCACGGTGGCGGAGTATTTCCGCGACGGAGATGAGAAGACCGGCGGCCGGGACATCCTGTTCTTCATCGACAACATCTTCCGCTTCACGCAGGCGGGTTCTGAGGTCTCGGCACTGTTGGGTCGGATGCCTTCGGCCGTAGGTTACCAGCCTACGCTGGCCACGGAGATGGGGGCGATGCAGGAGCGGATCACGTCCACCAAGCGCGGCTCCATCACGTCGGTGCAAGCGGTCTATGTGCCTGCGGATGACTTGACGGACCCGGCACCTGCCACGACCTTTGCGCACTTGGACGCAACCACGGTATTGAGCCGGAAAATCGCGTCTTTGGGCATCTACCCCGCTGTGGATCCATTGGACTCCACTTCCCGGATTTTGACCCCCGAGATTGTGGGGGAGGCGCACTACAACTGCGCACAACGGGTGAAGGAGACTTTGCAGCGTTACAAGGAGTTGCAGGACATCATCGCCATCTTGGGGATGGATGAATTGAGCGAGGAGGACAAGCAGGTCGTCTACCGCGCCCGCCGGATTTCGCGCTTCCTTTCCCAGCCGTTCCACGTGGCAGAACAGTTCACAGGCATGAAAGGGGTCTTGGTTTCGATCGATGACACCATCAAGGGCTTCAACATGATCCTGAGCGGAAAGCTGGACCACCTGCCGGAGGCCGCCTTCAACCTGAAGGGAACCATCGAGGAGGTCATCGAGGCGGGTGAGAAAATGATCGCCGAAGCGTAATGGCCAGTTCTGCCGCGCCGTCCGCCATGCAAGTTGAGATCCTGACTCCGGATGCGACCCTGTTTCAAGGGGAGGCTCAGTTTGTGGGATTGCCAGGTGCCGATGGGAGTTTGGGCATCCTCTCTCACCACGCGCCGCTCATCACCACCCTGCAAGCGGGGGAGGTGGTCGTGCGAACCGCCCAAGGTGAAGAGCGTTTTGCTGTCCGGGGTGGCACCGTGGAGGTACTGCACAATCGGGTGACGGTGCTGGCGAGTTGAGTGTTGGGGGTGGCCCAACGGCGTCGTCTCGGGGTCCTTCGTCTCGGGGTCCTTCGTCTCAGGGTCCTTCGTCTCGAGATCATGCGACCCGAGGTCATGCGACCCGAGGTCATGCGACCCGAGGTCATGCGTGGTGATAGGGCTCGCCTTTGAGCAAGGTGTGGGCCCGGTAGAGTTGCTCAGCTGCGAAGACACGAATCATTTGGTGGGAGAAGGTCATGGGCCCCAGGCTCCAAGTCCCCTGCGCACGCGATTGTATGCGTGCATCGAATCCATACGGGCCACCGATGACGAAGGCGAGGTGTCGCAGGCCCCGGTTTTGCAACTGGGCAATGTGTTTTGAAAACTGGACGGAGTCGTAAGCAGCGCCGCGCTCGTCGAGTAGGATGAGGTGGTCGACCGTGGTGAGGTGCTTTTCCAGGGCGAGTGCCTCATCGAGTTTCACCCGGGCGGAATCGGGTTTGCCCGGTCGGGGCTTCACGTCGGGGACTTCAACCCACTGGTAACGGGTGTAATGCTTGAGCCGTTCGTTGTAGAGCGATAGGCCGTCGCGGATCCAGGGTTCGGTGGTTTTGCCTACAGCCATCAAACTCGTTTGCATGGTGCAATTTACGGGGGAAGAATGCGTTGAATGGGGGGATTGTATCTTTGAAGCATGTTGACAGAATCGATGCGGGAGGCCATTCGCCGCGCTTTGGTGGAGGACATTGGGAGCGGGGACCATACCACGCTCAGTTCGGTGCCACCGGGGTTGAGGCGGATGGGGCGGATTTGGGCCAAAGATTCCGGGGTCGTGGCGGGTGTGGCGGTAGCGGTGGCGGTATTCTCGGAGGTGGATGCTGAGTTGCGGTGCACGGTGTTGAAGGAGGATGGCGAACCGGTCGCACCCGGGGATGCGGTGCTGGAGATGGAAGGGTCTGCTCGGAGCATCTTGCTCGGGGAGCGCGTAGCGCTGAATTTCATGCAGCGGATGAGTGGGATTGCCACCCGAACCGCAGGGGTGGTTCGGATGTTGGAGGGGACCCGATGTCAGGTGCTGGACACGCGGAAGACCACGCCGGGGTTGCGGGAGTTTGAAAAGTGGGCGGTTCGGTTGGGAGGGGGTGTGAACCACCGGATGGGGCTGTACGACATGATTTTGCTCAAGGACAACCATGTGGATTATGCGGGTTCCATGACGGCAGCCTTGGAGGGCGTGGGGCATTACCTCGAGCAAACGGGGCTGAAACTGCCTGTGGTCGTGGAGGTTCGGAACGAAGAGGAGGCCAGGGATGCAGTCGCTGCTGATGACCAATGGCAGGCCCGAAAGGGGGAGGCCCTGCTCACGCGGTTGTTGCTGGACAACCACAGCATCGAAGAGACCCAGCGTGCTGTGGCCACTTGGAGCGGTCGGATTCCCCTGGAATCTTCGGGCGGCATCACACCGCTCAATGTTCGGGCTTATGCAGAAACGGGGGTGGATTGTGTGTCGATGGGAAGCTTGACGCACAGCGTCCCCGCATTGGATTTGAGTTTGAAAAGTTGGGATTTGGCTTGAGGAAATGGCAGCGGTGAAGACCCCTCCCCCTTTGTGGGATTTGCCCGCAGTCAAGTGGTTGCTGCGGCAGCCTTTGTTTCAGGCCGGGCGTGGTGTGCTCCAGCGCATCAAGCCCTGGGGAGCCACCAATGTAAACTTGGAGCAAGTGTTTCAGTTTTTTGCGGAGGGTTTGTTCCACGGAGGGGTAACGACCCGGGCAGCGGCCATCAGTTTCCGGCTGTTTCTGGCATTTTTCCCCGCCATGATTTTGCTGCTGAGCATTGTGCCCTTTACACCGCTCAGCACGGAGGATGTGCTCCAGAACCTATTGCTGGTTTTTCCGGCGGGGACGGTAGAGATGATGGAAACCACGGTCAAGGACCTCATGGAACAACGCCAAGCCACCATCCTCTCTTTGGGATTTTTGTTGTTGCTGTTCTATGCATCGGGCAGCGTCAACGCCATTCTGCTGGGCTTTGGGGAGAGTTACTTGGTGGAGGATCCGCCCAACTGGTGGGCCTTTCGGTTGTTGTCCTTGCTCTTGCTCTTGGTCCTTGCGCTGTTGTTGGGATTGGCAGTGTTGATGGTGGGATTTGCGGGCGACATTCTGCTGTGGATGGAAGCAAAAAGTTGGATCAATTCGGAGGAAGTCCCTTGGTTCTCCTTGGCCCGATGGGTGCTGGCCATCGGGTTGATTTTTGCCAGCGTGACCATCCTGTATCACGCGGGCAATTGGAAGAAATGGGAACTGGGGGTGTTTTCCGTTGGAGCCACCATGGCCACCGCGTTGATTGTGCTGCTTTCCCTAGGCTTCTCCTACTTTATCAGTCAATTCGCGACCTACAACAAACTTTATGGCTCTTTGGGAACCTTGTTGGTG
>JBIKTK010000053.1:0-6745 GCA_044348125.1 Flavobacteriales bacterium
CTGTCATCGTCTTCTCAGGTTTCAGTTTTCCGCCCCAAGCCACAGCCCGGGGCGTCCTACGAAAATACGACTGGACAGCACGCGAAACACGCCATCTACCGGGGGATTCCCCTTGATTTTATTCACATGATGACCGGTTTTCCACAATTGGCCCGGGTCCACCTGCCCAGCCCGAATCTCGGTTCAGAATGCATAAGAGAATCCCAACATCGCTTGGAACCGCTGAACCGGATAGCCCGACCAAACCGCATAGCGAGCAGCCGCCACATTGGAGAGGCGTAGCCACGCACTCATGCGCTTGTTGTATAGGTATTCTAGCGAAACATTCGCATCTAAGAAGCGAGAGAGGTCTGCTGAGTAGGCCATCGATCCATCCGGTGTGGACAGGGCTGCAGAACCTTCGAGTGGCACGAGCGAGAGCCCCTTGCGTTGCCCTTGGTAGGCCAAATCAGCCAATACCACCAACTTCTCCCGGAATGTATACCGCGCTTCCGCCCGCCAAGCCACGGCAGGAAGGTTCCAAGCTTCTGCCTGAGAATCCGTTCCGTAGGTATGAAGATCCAATTGTCCCGTCAAGGTCAACGATTCTCCCAGCTGCATGCCCAATTCGCCGCCCAATGTGAAAACCGTCAGGTTGGCGTAAAGTCCCTGGAACCGCAACCCGGACTGCAAGGCAGAATCATTCACGAAGTACAGGTACTGAGCATAGCGCTGGTAGGATGCGCGGCCGCGGTAATGGATGTTGCGTGCAAAATGCCCCGTCAAACCTCCTTCCAAATCCCACTTCCGATAGGTGTTTTGCAAGGCCAAATCAGGACGAACCAAGGGATTGCGATCCAAAACCGTTTCCAAACGGTTCTGATCAACCCCCCCTTCCAACTGGACATAAGGCACAAAGAGCCCCTTCAGGATGTTCAACGACGCAGCGGCTACCGGGTTGAAATGGAACACCTGTTCGCCCCGTGCATCGAGGGTGATGTGCGCCCCGACGCGTGCGGAGACGGGGCCCCGTTGGGTCACCAAGGCGGGAGAGATGCGCAGCACCAGTTGCTGATCCGTCCGTTCCGTCGAGTCAGGTGACTCGTAGGTCCGGCGGTCATGGTTCGCCCCCCATCCCAATTCCAGCCGCTCCCCCTCGCGGAAAGTGACCAAATTTCCCTGAAAGTCCAAGTTGTTCTCCCGGGTCCCGCTCTCCGCAGCCAAATGCCGGTAGAACAACGAAGCTTTGTGACGGATCGCAGCACTGTCAGCCTCCCACCGAGACCAACGCACCCCTGTTCCCATCCGCAGGTACCGGTCCCTGCCTGGCTGGGCCAAGACGAAAACAGAATCCGCCGCCTGTCCGTAGTAACTGACCACATCCCGTTGCAAGTTCCCCTCTGCCTCCAGAACGTGGGCTTTCCGCAGAAAACGCTTTCCCCACAACTGGGCATGCGAGGTAGAGAACAACTCCGGAAGCGAATCCACGGCAGCGAGTCCGCCACGGGTGGAGTGGTGGTTCAAGTCGACCCCCCAAGTTCCTGCTTTGGAACGGAGGTCCGTGACCGAGGCCTCCAGCAGCGGTGTTTGGTACAAACCGTATCCGGCGCGCACATAACCGCGGTAGAGCATGGGCAGCGGTTGTTGAACATCCAGGCGCTTGGGCTCCACCGGCTCCCAGGTGGGTTCCACCGTGAGCCTTTTTGCCAGCAAGTTGTAAGAGAACTGGGGTTTGCCGACTGGCAACGGGGCAGCTTCAGGCCAAACCAAAATCTTGTGCGCATCGCGCAACAACATTTCGCGATCGCCGATGAAGGTGACGTCCAGTCCCAGGGTATCTCGCTGGGCTTGAACTTCAGCCATGCCCAGGCCCCCCCCCAGGAGGCATGCCCCTGCCAAGAAAAACCGGGAAGTCAAGGATGCAGCTATGCTTGGATTGGGAACCATGGCCATCAAGGTTGGGGGGTGGGGGATTCGGGGTTGTTTCCGGAAGACGCCGCTTCTCGGGCGTCCAGGGCCGTCAACAAACGACGGGCCTCGGTCTGAACCCAGGGGACTTCTACTTGTTCCAGGATGCTGTTCGCCGTCACACGCGCTTGGTAATAATCCTCCATGCCCATGTATACCTCGATCAGTAGGAGGAAAGCCTTGTACTTCCACTCGTCGTAGGCGGAGAAAGCATCGATCAACTCAAACACCTCCGTTTCTGCAGCAGGATACAACCTCCGCTGGAAGGCGACCTGTGCCATGAGGTACTTTGCCTCGGCACCCCGGCTTCCTCCAAATTTCGCTACCTCTGCCAGGTCATCGTAGGCAGGAATCCAGTTCTGCTCACGGAACCGGAGTTTGCCTCTCCAGAAGCGCGCCGTGCGTCGGATGTCTTCGGGGGTTTGGTCATCGTTCAACACCCAATCCGTATACCCTTGGGCCGCTTCGTAATCCTCCAAGAGGTAGTGACAACGCATGAGGCCCACCCGGGCTTCGAGCAATTTGTTCTGCGAATGGGTGCTCGATTCCAAAATCTGGTAGAAGCGGCGGGCCGCCACCAAATCCTGCGCCTTCCAAGCAATGGCCGCTGCGAAAGAGGCGGCATTCTCCGTGAAATCGTTCACCGGTTGATCCAGCACGTAGGAGAAAGCCAGCAGCGCAGCACTTTCGTCCTTGAGTTCCTGTTGACAGGTACCCAGGAAGTAATGGGCTTCTACGAGGTGGCGACCGTTCGGATACTGACGAATGTACTCCCCGAGACGTGCCACAGCCTTGTTGCATTCTTTTTTCAAGGCCAAACCCGCCCCAGCATCATACAAACGTTGCTCAATTTCATCGGGTTGAAGCCCCACTCCGGGGGGGATTTGGTCTAACAATCCCCGCTCAATCAACAGGGGCTCCACCACCTGAAAGGCATCTGCTGCGATAGCGTCTTTCGGGTACTCAGCCCGAATGCGGTCCCAAATCTGCATGACATCGTCCTCCCTGCCCTCCTTCATCCCAATGAGGCACAGGTCCACGAGCACGTACTTGGTACGGGGTGAATTCGGGAAGTCACGCAGCAGGGCCTCCAACGACGCCCGCGCCTCGCCCAACCGGTTCAACTCGATGAGCGCGCGACCGGATTCATAGCGCGCCTCCGCGACGTAGGGCGATTTCGGGTGCTTCTCGAGGAGATCATTCATCTGCTGGACCAGGCCTGCCCCATTTCCTTGGGCTCCGAGACAAAGGCCCCGCTGAAACCGTGCGTAGTCCGCTTGTTCATTTCCGGACTGGATGACCTCGGCGTAACGGCTGGCCGCTTCCTCGAAACGCTTGCCCACGTAGTAACAATCGGCAGTCCGGAGCAAGGCGTCCCGGGTCTTCTTGGGATCCGTGCCCTTGTCTTCCTTCAAGAAGGCCCGGAACGCGGACAAGGCGTCGGTGTAACTCTTCCGCTTGAAGAGGGCGTAACCACGGGCGTATTCAGCTTCTGCGTAGTACGGGCTGTTGTAAGCGCCTGGACTCTTGAGAAACTCGGCGTAATGTCCGGCGGATTCGGTGTAGCGTTTGGCCAAATAATTCAACTCCCCCTGCCAGTAATGACTCTCGGCGGCGAGTTGAGCATCCAGCGGATAAACCCGCACCTTTTCGAAGAATCGTTCCGAGTCGTCATACTTTCCCGCCCGGAAGAGCTCCACGGCATGGTTGTACGCCACAAGCTGATAGGCCCGGCGCACACGGACATCCTTGTCCCTGATTTGGTCCAAAGCTTCCAGCGCGCGGGCGTAGTTCTTGGAAGTCATGTAGACGTCCAGCAAGAAACTGTAGGCCTCATCTCGGCGCTTCGACTGCGGGAACTCCTGCAGGTACCGTTCAAAGGCGGTGATGGCGTCGTCGAAGGGATTGTAGGAAAGTTCGAAGGCCAATTTCGCATGGCTGAAGAGGGCATCTTCCTGGATTTCGGGGTCCCCAGTCATCGCGGCGGCTTCCCGGAACGCAGTCCGCGCCTTGTCCTTCTCCTCGAGTCCCAGGTAACAGCGTGCCATGTGGTAATGCGCGTTCTGCGTCATCGCATCCGCCTCACCGCGGGTCACCAATGCGAACAAATTGATCGCTTCGCGCCAGTTCTGCTGGTGGTACCTGACATACGCCACCTGGTAGGCAAATTCCCGGCTCCGCTCCGCTGATGGGGTCCCGCTCCAGGCCAAATCCAAGTGGGGCGCAGCTGCATCATAAGCCTGCCGACGGTACAACGCATCCCCCAACAACCGTGCGATGCCCGGTTTCTGTTTGTCCTTCAACCAATCGGGGTGGGCGAGAACGTCTGGTGCGTAATCGATTAGCGCATCAAACTGCTCGGTTTCATGCAGCAACTGACAGATGTAGATGGGGACCACCCCCTGGAACGCCTCCTCTTGGGCCAACTTCTGGAACCCATCCAAGGCCACCTGGGGTTGACCGGTTAGGTAGGCAATGTGGCTGAAGTAATAGAGGGCAGGAGATGCGTACGTTCCTCCGGATTCCATGACGGGAATGAGGTCCTTTCGCGCGGCTTCCCAATCGCCCTGTTCGAACTGGGCATGTCCGCGCTTGAAGTGCAGCTCAATTTCCTGCGTTCGGTTGAGGTCTTTCGGTCGCAATTGATTGAAGGCGACCACAGCGTCTTGCCACTGCTTGCCCGTGTAATAGAATCGAGCAAGTTCCCAGAGCGCTTTGGGAGCAAAAGGGCTATCGGGGTGCTGCCGAACAAACTGCGCAATGCGTTCTGGCGCGTCGGGATGGTAGAGCATCATGGCACTCATCGCAGCCTTGAACTCGGCTTCTGTGGCTTCGGGTGTCCCGTCCACCGCATTACCCAGCGCGCGTTGCCAGGATTCAAATCCATGCAAGGCGGCAGCGTACTTTTCCTTCTCAAATGCATCGCGCGCGGCATGCCATTCCCGCGCCTCACGGGAGTTTCCCAAGGACAACTGTCCGATGAGGGGGGAGCCCCAAGCTCCCAACAGCAGCCCCCCTGCGGCCAAAACAACCGGAACGGTTTTTCGCTTCATGCGCCTAAAATTACCTTGGTGACAAATGCTTCTGGGTGGCTGGTTCATTGAGTTCT
The DNA here is from genome assembly GCA_044348125.1 of Flavobacteriales bacterium. Lineage (GTDB taxonomy): Bacteria > Bacteroidota > Bacteroidia > Flavobacteriales_D > Sanyastnellaceae > CAMCYM01. Next base: position 5,057 of record JBIKTK010000053.1, read on the forward strand.
CAACGAAAAAATGTGCCAATCTGGATGTCTTCACAAAAAAAAAGCGCTCACCAGGAGCGCTTTTGCTTTTGCGGCATCCCCATCCAGGATGCGCAGGATCCAATGCACCTTAATGTCCCTCGTGTCCCTCGTGCCCCTCAGCCTCAGACGTCCCGGCTTCCTCCCCTGAAGCTTCCTCCAAATACATGGCGGGAACATCAAAAATCTGGACACCCTCGGCGTCGAAATTCAGGGTAAACTTGGGTTCTGTGATGGCGGCGATTTCCTCTGGGGTACGACCGGCATCCTCCGCCAAATGCTGCAAATCAGCCACCGAAGTGGTGTCATAGTAGGCATAACCTGACATCATAACGCGCTTTCCTTGCATCCCTTCTTTTGGAACGAAGAATGCGTGGTCCCGCATGAAAACCATCACGGTGTCGTTGTCGGGACCGAGCACACTCAGCCAGCAGCCCATTTTCGTGCAGGTCTCAATGATCTCCGCTTCAAAAACGCCAGTGGCGGTGCTGTCTCCCGACTTCCAGACCTGCTTCACATCGGCAAAAGGGATGACCTCGTTTGCTTCAAAAGCAGCGCCATACGCGGTCCAAACCGGTTCTCCCGCCGCATCAGGGGTAGATTCACCCGAGGTGCCACAAGCAGCCCATGTGACCGCTGCACCCAAAAACATTGCTTGCCATTTCATGGTGCAAATTTAGGTCTCATTGGACGTCAATGACGCATTCCGTTCTACGGTTCCGCGCTCGACCGGCTTCAGAGGCGTTGCTTTCCAGGGGCCGGCTGGCGCCCCAACCTTTGGAACGCAGTCTGTCGGCTGGAACGCCCGCTTGGATCAACCCATCCCGGACCGCTTCTGCGCGACGTTCTGAGAGACGAAGGTTCTCCTCGGGGTCTCCCAAGTTGTCCGTGTGCCCCCAAATGTTCGCACGGTAATTCGGATTTCGTTGGAGGTAGCGGGCAAAGGCGGCAATCAACACCGTAGACGTCGGGTCCGGGCGTGCCGAGTTGGTTTCAAACTCGATGTTCCGCATTTCCAGGGGCTGCTTCGGAGTCAACGCCCTGCTCTCGATCGAAAGAGACGGCACTCCGCCAACAACAGGAGCGTCCTTTTGCTGCACCACCACCGCGTCAAATCCGAGTCCTTCACCCTCAGCCACCAGCACCACATCCTCTCCAGCAGGTAGTCGAATGGCTTGCGCGAAGCTTCCATCATCCGATCTGTAATCGACCTGGGTACGGGTTCCGGACTGCAAAAACTCCACGTGCAAAGAGGTTCCGGCTTGAGGTGCTGTGCCATCAGGCCGGCGCAAGGTCCCTTTGAGAATGGTCATTTCTTCGGGCCGGAAGGCCTCTGGCAAGGGGAAGGACAGGATGTCCAGTCCCTGCGTGCCCGGACGGCGACTGGCAAAAAATGCCTCCTTGCCATCGGTGCTCACCACGAGTCCATGTTCGTCCCCCGGGGTATTCACGGGTGCACCGAGGTTTCTGGGGGCGCTCCAGCTGCCATCGGGTTGCCGCTGGGTCACCCACAAGTCATAGCCCCCGCCTCCCGGTTTTCGGTCACTGGAAAAGAACAGCGTCCGACCATCTGGATGGAGAAAGGGAGCCTTGTCATGTGCGTTGGAATTGACCGGGGCCGGAAGGGGCTCAGGAGCCCCCCAATCGCCGTCAGGTTCGCGAATGCACCTC
>JBIKTK010000317.1:0-6720 GCA_044348125.1 Flavobacteriales bacterium
GAAGTTGAGGATGTTCTGGATGTTCGCGCCGCGAAAGCCATAGATGGACTGGGCATCGTCCCCTACGACGCAGAGGTTCTCGAAGCGCGCCGCCAGTTGTTTGATGATGAGGTATTGCGCGAAGTTGGTGTCCTGGTACTCATCCACGAGGAGAAACCGGAACCGGGTTTGGTATTTATGCAACAAATCCGGAAAATCCCGCAGCAGGACGTTCATCCGATACAGCAGATCATCAAAGTCCATCGCCTGCGCCCGCGCGCACCGGTTCTCATACGTCTGAAAAATCTCACCGGTCCGAGGCCTGCCCGCCTGTTGATCCTCTGATTGAATCTCCGGATTTTCCAGGTAATCGCGCGCGCTGAGCAGGTTGTTCTTCGCCGCCGAGATGCGCGCTTGTATGCTCGCGGGCTTGTAGACCTTGTCATCCATGCCCAGTCCCAGGATGATGTCCTTCAGCAGCGACCGGCTATCCCCTGTATCATATATGGTGAAGTTGCGGTCGTAGTTGAATCGCTCGCTCTCCGCCCTGAGGATGCGCGCGAAGACGCTGTGGAAGGTGCCCATCCAAACGTTTCTCGCCTCCTTTTCGCCGATGAGTTGCGCGATGCGGTCCTTCATCTCGCGCGCGGCTTTATTGGTGAAGGTCAGGGCCAGGATGGAAAAGGGCTCAACCCCGCTTTGAATCAAGTGGGCAATGCGGTAGGTGAGTACGCGGGTTTTCCCCGACCCCGCTCCCGCGATGACCATCATCGGACCCTCGATTTGCTGAGCTGCCTCCCGTTGGGCAGGATTGAGTTGGTTGAGAAATTCCACGTCCTCGAAGGTAGGAAGGCCCTAACCACAACACCAAGCGGACTTGAATCGGTGAGGAAGAAATGGCGGGAAAAAAGGTTGAGATGTCTATTGCTTTTCTGACTTAATCTGTTACTTTTGCAGCCCCTTAATTCGGGGAAAGAGATTTTTTGAACAACGGAAACTTGATCATTCGAACGAATGCCTACCATCCAGCAGCTCATCCGCAAGGGTCGCATCACGAAGGCCCAGTCGAGCAAATCGGCGGCACTTGATGCGTGTCCTCAACGGCGAGGCGTGTGTGTGCGTGTGTACACCACGACCCCCAAAAAGCCTAACTCCGCGATGCGGAAGGTGGCTCGTGTTCGCCTGACCAACGGCAACGAGGTCAACGCTTACATCGGTGGGGAAGGCCACAACTTGCAGGAGCACAGCATCGTGTTGGTACGCGGAGGCCGGGTAAAGGATCTGCCGGGGGTTCGTTACCACATCGTGCGGGGTGCATTGGACACCGCTGGGGTGGAAGGCCGTTCTCAGCGCCGGTCGAAGTACGGAACGAAGCGTCCCAAAGCGAAGAAGTAATCAGCCATGAGAAGGAGAACTCCCAAGAAGCATCTCATCCTGCCCGACCCACGGTTCGGCAGCACGGTGGTGACGAGTTTCGTAAACAACTTGATGTTGGACGGCAAGAAGAGCATTGCCTTTGACATCTTCTACAAGGCCATGGACCGCGTGCAAGAGCGCACGGGGGAGGATGGTTTGGTCATTTTCAACAAGGCCTTGGAGAACGTGACCCCTGGTGTTGAGGTGCGTAGCCGCCGGGTTGGCGGGGCTACCTTCCAAATTCCGCAGCCCATTCGGGAATCCCGTCGTCAGTCGTTGGCCATGAAGTGGCTCATCAACTACGCACGCAAGCGGAACGAGAAGGCCATGTCCGAGCGTTTGGCTGCTGAAGTAATCGCTGCTGCCAAGGAGGAAGGCGCAACCTTCAAGAAGAAGGAAGACACCCACCGCATGGCGGAAGCGAACAAGGCATTCTCGCATTTCCGTTTCTGATTTACCACTGACGATACAAGCCCAGAAAAATGGCGAAGAGAGACCTGCGACATACCCGGAACATCGGGATCATGGCCCACGTGGACGCTGGAAAGACGACCACGTCGGAGCGCATCCTGTACTATACGGGTATTTCACACAAAATCGGTGAGGTGCACGATGGTGCGGCCACCATGGACTGGATGGAGCAGGAGCAGGAGCGTGGCATCACGATCACCTCGGCGGCCACGACTTGCTTTTGGAAGTTCAATGGAGACGACTACCGCATCAACCTGATCGACACCCCTGGCCACGTGGATTTCACGGTGGAAGTGGAGCGTTCACTGCGCGTATTGGATGGTGCAGTTGCCTTGTTCTGCGCTGTTTCTGGTGTTGAGCCGCAGTCCGAGACCAACTGGGGATTGGCTGACAAGTACAAGGTTCCTCGCCTCGGCTTCATCAACAAGATGGACCGTTCGGGCGCTGATTTTTACAACGTTCTGGGCATGATCAAGGAAATGCTCGGTGCGCGCCCCGTTCCGTTGCAGGTTCCGATTGGTGCGGAAGAAACGTTTGTCGGTGTGGTCGACTTGGTTTCCAACAAGGCGTTCATCTGGAACGAGGAGGACTTGGGCATGACCTGGCGGGAGGTGCCGATTCCGGAGGATCTCAAGGAAACGGCTGAGGAGTACCGCGGGAAGTTGATTGAGGCGGCAGCGGAGCAGGATGAGACGCTGATGGAGAAGTATTTCGAGGATCCAGACAGCTTGACTCCTGACGAAATCATCGCAGCCATCCGCAAGGCGACCATCGCCATGCAAATCACCCCGATTCTTTGTGGCTCAGCCTTCAAGAACAAAGGGGTTCAGACCATGCTGGATGCGGTCATGCAGTATCTCCCTTCTCCGCTCGACATCGGGGATGTGGAAGGATGTTCGGTGGATGACCCAGAAGTGAAAATCATCCGGAAACCTTCCCCAACAGAGCCGTTTGCTGGTTTGGCGTTCAAGATTGCAACCGATCCATTCGTAGGCCGGTTGTGCTTCGTTCGCGCCTACTCTGGGGTCTTGAATGCCGGGTCCTATGTGATCAACACGCGTTCGGACAAGAAGGAGCGCATTTCGAGGATCTTCCAGATGCACTCCAACAAGCAGAACCCCATCGAATTCTTGGAGGCAGGAGACATCGGTGCGGTTGTGGGCTTCAAGGACATCAAAACAGGGGACACCCTTTGCGATGAGAGCGCTCCGATGATTTTGGAGAGCATGTCCTTCCCAGAGCCGGTAATCGGTATTGCAGTCGAGCCGAAGTCTCAGGCAGATTTGGACAAGCTTGCGAATGGCCTCTACAAGTTGGCTGAAGAGGATCCGACGTTCCGCGTTCGTACCGACGAGGAGACAGGCCAAACCGTCATCTCAGGCATGGGCGAATTGCACTTGGAGATTTTGGTGGATCGTTTGCGCCGGGAGTTCAAGGTGGAGTGCAACCAAGGTGCGCCTCAGGTGAACTACAAGGAGGCCATCTTTGGAACCACCCAGCATCGGGAAGTTTATAAGAAGCAGTCGGGAGGCCGTGGTAAGTTCGCTGACATCATTGTCAAGATTGGTCCATCCCCTACGCCGGAGGAGCCAGGTTTGGTTTTCACCAACTCGGTCAAGGGAGGGAATGTTCCGAAGGAATTTGTTCCCGCGGTGGAGAAGGGCTTCGAGCAGGCGATGAAGAACGGCGTTCTGGCAGGTTACCAAATGGACAGCATGTCGGTTGAACTCATCGACGGTAGCTTCCACGCGGTGGACTCGGATGCACTGTCCTTTGAATTGGCGGCCAAGATGGCTTACCGCAATGCTTTGCGGTCTTGCAATCCAAAGATCCTGGAACCCATGATGCAATTGGAGGTCGTAACTCCGGATGAGAACATGGGGGATGTCATCGGCGATTTGAACAAGCGCCGTGCGTTGATTGAAGGCACAGGCACACGCTCGAGCAAGACCATCATCAATGCCAAGGTTCCCTTGTCTGAGATGTTTGGTTACGTGACCGATTTGCGGACCCTTACTTCCGGTCGCGCGACGTCGAGCATGAGCTTCAGCCACTACACAGAGGCTCCGAACAACATCCAAGAACGAGTAATTGCTGAATCCAAGCGTTGAAGCAGCCTTTTCGCATCATGACACAGAAAATCAGAATCAAACTGAAGTCTTACGATCACAATCTGGTCGATAAGTCGGCTGAGAAGATTGTCAAGACGGTCAAGACAACGGGAGCGGTCATCAGTGGCCCAGTCCCGTTGCCTACCCACCAGCGGATCTACACGGTCTTGCGTTCACCGCACGTGAACAAGAAGTCTCGTGAGCAATTCGAGTTGAATTCATACAAGCGGTTGATTGACATCTACAGTTCCTCTTCGAAAACGGTAGACGCCCTCATGCGTCTTGAGTTGCCGAGCGGTGTGGAGGTAGAAATCAAGGTCTAGTCATTTTTCGTTTAACAATCCACATACCCAACAATCATCATGCCCGGACTCATAGGGAAGAAGATAGGTATGACCAGCATCTACAGTGCCGCTGGAAAGAACATTCCATGCACGATATTGGAGGTTGGTCCTTGCGTTGTCACGCAAGTTCGTACCCTGGAGAAGGATGGCTATGAAGCTGTCCAGCTCGGCTTTGGAGAACGCTCTGAAAAGCATACTTCCAAGGCGATGCAAGGCCATTTTCACCGCGCCGGTGTAACTCCCAAGCGGAGGTTGGTCGAATTCAAGCATTTCGACAAGGCTTATCAGCCGGGCGATCAAATCGGCATCACGGATGTTTTCAACGAGGGCGAGTTTGTCTCCGTCGTTGGAACCTCCAAGGGTAAGGGTTTTCAGGGGGTGGTCAAGCGCCATGGTTTTGGCGGTGTTGGTCAGAGCACACACGGTCAACACAACCGTTTGCGTGCACCGGGTTCGGTGGGTGCAGCGTCCACACCAGCACGGGTATTCAAGGGAATGCGCATGGCCGGTCAGACGGGCAACGCCCGCGTCACCATGGAGAACTTGGAAATTGTACGCATTTTGGCAGAGGATTCTGTCCTTGTTGTGAAAGGTGCTGTTCCAGGGCACAAAGGAGCTTCTGTTGTCATCCGCAAACCGAAGGCCAAATGAAACTAGAAGTATACAGCACAAGCGGTTCGAAGACGTCGAAGACGGTTTCCCTGGACCCTGAGGTATTCGGAATTGAGCCGAACGACCACGCCATTTACTTGGATGTAAAGCGTTACTTGGCTGCGCAACGTCAGGGTACACACGATACCCTGCACCGTGGGATCGTCTCCGGTTCCACCCGGAAGTTGAAGAAGCAAAAGGGAACGGGCGGCGCTCGCGCTGGTAGCATCAAGAACCCACTCTTCCGGGGTGGTGGTCGGATTTTTGGTCCCGAGCCGAGAGACTACACCGAGCGAATCAATGTCAAGGTGAAGAAGTTGGCACGGCGGAGTGCGTTGAGCTACAAGGCGAAGGACGGTAGCATCAAGGTGCTTGAAGCATTCGAAATGGCCCAACCCAAGACCCAAGAGATCGTCAAGATTTTCAAAGGATTGGATCTGGTTCAGGACAAGACTCTGATGGTGTTGCCCCAATCGAACGACGCCATTTACCGGAGCTGTCGCAATTTGCCCAAGCACCGTGTCATGGTGGCTACAGACTTGAGCACATACGATATCATGAATTGCAAGACCATCGTTTTCGTGGACAATGCCCACGAGGTGGTTCAAGGCTTGCTCAAATAATCCAGAGATGCAACAGCAAATTCTTATCAAACCGTTGCTCACCGAGAAGATGAGCGCGGACCAAGATCGGAACCAAGCATATGGCTTCGTTGTCGCTCTGGGGGCGAACAAGATTGAAATCAAGAAGGCCGTGGAAAAGGAGTATGGCGTTCACGTCACTTCCATTCGCACGGTTCGTGTGGACGGCAAGGCCCGTCAGCGCTATACGAAAACAGGTATGGTGAAGGGGCGGACGAGCACTTACAAAAAGGCAATCGTTCGTTTGGGCGAGGGAGAAATGATTGACTTCTATCAGAACATTTGACATGGCACTCCGGAAATTCAACCCCATTACACCGGGGACGCGTCACAAGGTGGCCTCGAAGTTTGAGGAGCTGACCACAGACACGCCCTTCAAGCCTTTGTTGGAACCCATCAAGAAGAGTGGTGGACGAAACAGCGAAGGTCGTATGACCATGCGCTACCGTGGAGGTGGACACAAGCGTCGCTATCGTTTGATTGATTTCAAGCGGGACAAGCACGAAGCAGCGACGGTCCTCACCGTGGAGTATGATCCGAATCGCACCGCGCGGATTTGTCTGGTGGAATATGCTGACGGTGAAAAGCGGTACATCATCGCACCCCAAGGTTTGAAGGTGGGGATGACCATTCACAGTGGCAAGCAGGCCATTCCAAACGTCGGACACGCGATGTACTTGAGTGATGTGCCTTTGGGTACGGTCATCCACAACATCGAGTTGTACCCTCACCAGGGAGCATCCATTGCACGAAGCGCGGGTTCTTATGCTCAGCTGACGGCTCGGGATGGCAAATATGCGGTCATTCGGATGCCGAGCGGTGAGACCCGGAAGATTTTGCAGACCTGCCTGGCTGTGATTGGTTCGGTCAGCAATTCCGAACACAATTTGCAGATTTCAGGAAAGGCAGGTCGGTCCCGTTGGTTGGGTCGTCGTCCCCGTGTACGCGGTGTAGTCATGAATCCGGTGGACCACCCGATGGGTGGTGGTGAAGGCCGTGCCACCGGTGGACATCCGCGTTCGCGCAAGGGAATTCCCGCGAAGGGATACAAAACGCGGAAGAACCGCAAGAACAGTTCGAAGTTTATCATTGAGCGCCGGAAGAAAT
>JBIKTK010000054.1:0-6693 GCA_044348125.1 Flavobacteriales bacterium
GCCCAGAGACAGGGTTACCACCAATTGCTCTGGACCGATGCCATCGAACACCGGTACATTGAAGAGAGTGGTACCATGAATGCCATGTTTGTCATGGACGGGGTTCTGGTTTCGCCCAAAACCAGTGACACCATCTTGTCCGGTGTGACGCGCGATACGGTCATTCATTTGGCGAAAGACCTAGGAATCGCAGTGGAAGAACGGAGAATTTCTGTGGAGGAACTGGAAGCGGGTCTTCGTTCCGGAAAGGTAACGGAGGCGTTTGGGGTGGGCACAGCGGCTACCATTGCCCCCATTGCTACCGTGGGCTTTGAATCAGGCGATTTGGACTTGCCCGCCACAGGTTGGGAAGTATCTCAAAAAATCGGTTCGGAATTGGATGCTCTCCGCAGAGGCGCCATTCCTGATCGGTTCGGTTGGAACATTCCGATTTGAGAAGGATGCGTTGGTGGCAAGGCGGAGTCATTCTTGGATTCGGGGTTGCCATTGGATGGGATGGATTTGCCCAAGTCTTGAGATACCCGGTGGGGGTTGGAGCCACACCATTTGCATTGGCGACAGACTATCGGGCGCTGGGTTGGAATCCGGCAGGTCTTACACACATGCCACTGCACCCCGAAAAGAGATGGGTATTGGGTGCAATGGAGGGAGGTGTTTCCATTGAGTCCAGCATCTTGAATCGTTCTGATTTGTGGGATGATTTGCTGAATCGGGATGGCGGAGAACAAGCTTGGTCCGGTTTGGGATCATCGGTGTGGTTGGATCGACTTTCCGATCAGACCATTTCAGCTCAAGGGGAGGTTCTTGTTGCAGGCAGTTCACGCAAGTCGCCCAATGGAAAATGGGGCGTGGCTTATGCCGCTCGTCAGTCCTTCGTGGCAGAGGCGAGGATCGGTCGAAGCACATTGGACATCCTAACGGCAGGCAATGCTGCCCAGGTCTTTGACCAAGTCATTTTTGCGAATGGAGACACCTTGCCCAATCAATCGAATTGGACGACAGAGGAGCTGAGTCAAATTTTAGGAGGCATCGATCTCAATGGAGATGCTCTCGCTAGCCAGATACTGGGGACTACGGAGTTGGGATTTTCTTGGCAGAAAAGCCATGAATTGGGCATCTCACGCAGGTGGGGAGATTCTGATGGTTGGCAGATTCACACGGGCTTGGGGGTCAAATTGTTGCTGGGCAATGGCTACTTTCGACTGCAACAAACGGAAGGGGCATTGGATGCATTCGGCGCATTCTCCAACGGCTTCTCCATTCCTCGATTGGATTCAGCTGCACTGAGTCCCAATCTCTCAGGGCTTCGTCAATGGGGGCCTGTGGGCCAGGGATGGGGAGTGGATCTGGGGGTTGTATTCGTGCATCCATCAGGCCATTGGTTCAGTGGATCGCTGACGGACATTGGTTGGATGGAATGGAGAGGCGAGCGTTACAGGCTGGATGTTACTTTGCCCTCTTTGACGGGGTTCAGTGCTCCAGAGGCCTGGATGGATTGGATGACCCGAGCCATGGATCCCGCAACCTGGTTCCAAGTTTCTGATTCAGAGGTTCGTCGAATCGCATTGCCTACCACAGTCCATTTGGGGGCTGGGACCCGGTTGGGGGAGGCCATTCTGGTAGCCGGAGATTTGAGCCTTGACAACGGAAAATCACTGGGGACTGATGGATTGCGTCTGGGAGGAACGGCCGTGTTCCAGTTGACCCCTTGGCTGCGAATCGATGGTGGTTGCCGAAAGTTACAAGGTAGCAACCTTCGGATTCCAGTAGGCTTTACCGCTGCCCTGGGTAGAAAGCACTTTGAGGTCGGTGCCCGGGCTGGGGATCTACAAGCCCTCTGGAAGCCGTCACAGCCAGAGGTAGCGCTCTACTTGTGCGTTGCACGTTGGAGTTTTTGATATGGAATGGCGTGCGGTGGGCTTGATTACCTTGATCACTGCATTGGGATGCTGGTCTTTGTGGTCCTTGCAGCCCCGTCCAGTCGGTAAAATTGAAGCCCCTGATGCCCAAAAAAATCTTATGAAACCATCCATCGACATGAACCAGGACACCTTGACTTTGGGAGCGGGTTGTTTTTGGTGTGTAGAAGCTGTATTCGCTTCGTTGAAGGGGGTGGACGCTGTTGTTTCAGGTTACATGGGGGGGCACATCAAGAATCCAGCTTATCGTGAAGTCTGTACCGGAAGGACCGGTCACGCTGAGGTGGTACAGGTGGTTTTCCAACCGAATGTCATTGATGTGGGGACGTTGCTGGATGTTTTCTTCGCAACCCATGACCCTACCACCCTGAATCGCCAAGGAGCAGATGTGGGCTCCCAATACCGAAGTGCCATCTTTTATGCCCACGCTGACCAGCTTCCCGCAATTGAAGCAGCCATGATCCGGGCTCGGTCCGTTTGGAGAGACCCCATCGTGACGGAGGTGCTTCCGATGGCGCCATTCTATCCAGCAGAGGATTACCACCAAGCTTATTATGAGCTGAATGGCGAGGCCCCTTATTGCCGCGCAGTGATTGCGCCGAAGATGAAGAAGTTAAAGGAACAATTCGCACCTCTGTTGTCGGAGTGATCAAGAGGGCTTTATTCCTCGGGCCCTGACTCAGATTCGGCAATTTTCTCATCCAACAATCGCTCGATGTCCGCGAGTGCTGCTTGGGAAAGTCGTTCATCCATGCGCGCTAACTTTTTCATGTGGCGGTACATGGCAGCCTTGCGAATCTCCATGGCCACATAAACCGTGTAGGTGCCTTCTGTACTGATGAACTTTTCCCGTCCGATGACCCGGACGTCGGTCAAGGTGGTATTGGTCACTTCGCGAACCAAGGTCTCAAAGCGTTCGATGGCCTCGTCGACGTGTTCACCCTGAACATCCTTGGCATAGTTGTCGGTCACCGCTTGGATCGTGGTTTGGAGCTGTTGTGCCAAACCCTGCCGAGCCTGGACCTCTGCCTTGCTCTGCGCAATGGCGTCTTGCTTGCTGGATGCCTTGCCTGTCGCTCGGTAGAAACGGTTGTTCGATTCATAGGACCGTCCTTGAAAGGGCTCTTTTACTTGTTTTCCGAGCGGGTTACCGGCACAACCTGCCCAGATGGCGAGCAGCATCCATCCCAGCGCGATGAAGGAGAATCGAGAAACAGCTTGCATGGTCGTTGTTTTTTTCACGAATCTACCAATCCCGTGCCAAACTGAGCCCTTAAATTGCGCCTTGTGAAATGGATGGATTGGTGGTCTAGATTTCGGCTGAAGCGGAGACCCACACGGATTCGTGCGGTGCGCGGAACACCTCTTCGGGGTGCGAAGCAGGTGGCCATTGTCTACCAACACCGCGATGAGGCCCAGTTTCGCCGGATGCGGCAGCTGGCCGAGCGGTTGGTTGCTGAGAGTGGGGTAGAACGGGTGGTTCGTTTGGCCTATGTTCCCCTCCCAGAGAAAGCCCTACCTCATTACTTTTTCCAGAAAAGGGATGAAATGTACTTGAGTGAAGGCCATCTGGATCGGTGGAAGGAAGCGAAAGGAAACGCGGGCTCCTTCTTGGACGTCGATTGGGACTTGCTCATTTGCCTCGAGCCCGAACCTACACTGCCCTTGGATTATCTCTGTTGGAAATCTCTGGCACGTATGAAGGTGGGATCTGCGAGACACTTGAGACCTCAGGATTTTGATGTGCTTTTCGTGCCCAAAATGGGTGAAACCAGTGCTGATTTTTCGCACCGATTGATTCAGTTCCTCCTCGATGCCCCCATGGCTATAACACCGGATTGAATGCGATGAAAAACAACCCCTTGCATGGCCATGGCGTCGGTTTGGTCACCCCTTTCCACGGTTCTCAGCTCAGTCTACAGACGGGCAGCATGGATTTTCCCGCCTTGGAAAAAATGGTGGCTCGGATGGTTCAGAGCCCGGTGGATTTTCTCGTAGTACTCGGGGAACACTCCGAACGCTCGACCCTCCGGCAGGAGGAGCGTCTCCAATTGGTTCAATTCATGTTGGATGTGGTGAAACCTCCACTTCATCTGTTCATTGGGGTCGGAGGGGACGATCCCAGCGACGTGGAACACCAAATCCAGCAGTTGGTCGAAGTGACCCAGGGCAGAGATCCCAAAAAGGTCATTTCGGGACTGCTTTTGGCTTCGCCTGTTTCCGGGCGCTTTGATGCCCCGGGATATGTTCGGCACGCACAGAACGTAGCCGAATGTTCTCCCTGGCCTGTGGTGCTTCATCGCCGTGTAGACGAGCCTAGGGGCCCCTCCTTGGGCGTTGACGTATTCTTACAACTCGCAAAAGATCAGCGCTTTCTGGGGGTGAGGTTGGACGGCGATGACCGAAGGTTTACGGATGCATTGTTACAACAACGCCCTCCGCATTTCCGGGTTGTTACGGCTTGCGACCCCATGGCTTTGTCGGATTTGGCCTTGGGTACGGATGGCGTGATTTCGGCTGTGGGCAATGCCCTGCCGGAAGCTTGGGGCCGGTTGGTCCACCAAGCTCTTTTCGGTGATTTCTCGAGCGCCAGGGAATCCCACCGTCTCCTGTACCCTTTGTTGACTGCTTTGGATGCTGTGCCCACTGCCTCCGGAGTCAAGGAAGTTTTGACACTGATCGGACAATCAAACGCTGGCGTGCGCCCGCCGCTATCAGCACTCAATGGTCCGGACCGCCAACGCATCTACGATGCCTTGGCTGCCCTTCCTCCGGATTGGAATCCTCAGTTACGCTGAAGCCCGCTTGCGCGAGATAACGCGCTCGGTTGCTTCGAGGATGGCGGCAGCATTGAGTCCGTATTTTGCCATGAGTTGTTCAGGCGTGCCACTCTCGCCGAAGCGGTCATTCATGGCAACGCTTTCCTGGGGCACGGGATGATGCGCTGCCAAAGCATGAGCGACCATCGATCCCAACCCACCGATGCGTTGGTGTTCTTCCGCCGTAACCACACATCCCGTTTTTTGCACGGATTGAATCAAACTGGAGACATCCATCGGCTTGATGGTGTGCATGTTCAGGACATCTGCCTCGATTCCCCGCTCCCTCAGGGCCCGAGCCGCCAAGAGTGCTTCCCAAACCAAGTGCCCCGTTGCCACCACCGTGACGTGTGAACCTTGCATCAAGAGTTGGGCCTTCCCAATTTCAAAGGGAGCGTCGGGTCGGATGAATTGGGCCACCTTGGGTCGACCAAAGCGCAAATAGACGGGCCCATTGTGCTCGGCTATGGCCCGGGTGGCTTGCCTGGTTTGCTCAAAGTCAGCAGGACAAATCACCGTCATGTGGGGAAGCATGCTCATCATGCCGATGTCTTCGAGGATCTGATGGGTCGCACCATCTTCCCCCAAGGTGACCCCCGCATGGGAGGCGCAGATTTTGACGTTCTTCCCGGAATAGGCAATGGATTGCCGGATTTGGTCGTAAACCCTGCCGGTTGAGAAATTGGCGAAAGTACCTGTGAAGGGGATTTTCCCTCCGATGGTCATACCTGCAGCCAATCCCATCATGTTTGCCTCAGCGATTCCCACCTGAAAGAACCGGTTGGGGAATTGCTTTTTGAATGCATCCATCTTCAGTGAGCCGGTCAAATCAGCACAGAGGGCAACCACCTCAGGGTTTGCCGCTCCGGCTTCGAGCAATCCCAATCCGAATCCACTGCGGGTGTCGTTCTTGTCTTTTCCTTCGAGGCTTGAAATGATGCGGTCGTTGATCATGGGGCAAAGGTGTGGGTCAAATGGGATTCAATCTGAAAAACGTGGACGAGTGAAGCGCTGGTGTGTTCGGACGATTGCGTTCGGAGCAAAAGTTGATAACCTCCTGGCTGAAGGGGCAAGTTCCCCGAGGGATTTCCGACATCGAATTTGTAAACCACCTCGCCTGAAGTTAACGCCAGGATGCAACCCCAAGCCACTTCCGGCACTTCAAGTGCAAAGAATCCGGGTGCAGGAACTTGAAGGGGGGAGATGGTTCCTTCGGTGATGACGACTCCCTTTCGCTCCAAGGGTGGCGCCGTCGACCACCGGAGGTCATAAGTACCAGCCAGGATCCGCAACCGTTGACCAGCCGGCAAAGTAGCGAGTGGGGTGGAGGCTCCGGTCCTGAAGAGCAGGGCCGGAACATCGGGCAGGGATGTTCCTTGAGAAGCCCAGTTCCATTCCAAAACCCCTTGGGCGACATTCGGGACCACAATTTGATTGTGTTTCCGCGGTTCCAGCCGTACGGTATCTAGGCGGATGGGGGGGACGGTGTGCACATCCAGCCGGTAAGGAGGAAGGGGATCCAAGCGAAGCGTATCCGGCCGGCCTTGCTCATCCAGCGCATGCACCCATTGCCCTGCAGCGAGCCCCGTTTCCAAGTCCGTGAAGGTGAAGGCCAAATCGGTTACCCGCTTGCTCGTCGCACCTGTGCGTTCCCCACCGGCAGCCCCGGCAATCAAATCCACTTCAAGCGTTGTCTCAAACAAAGCTTGTTCGATGACCTTGTCCAGAATTGCCTCAAAATCAGCGGGAACCTGGGCGTCAAAGAAGTGCCCAACGCAGCGGAACTTCTCCTTGACGTGCGGCTCCAGTCCGATGCCAATGATGAAGGGCTTCACGACGACCCCTTGGGCTTGAAGCGCCTCAGAGACGGCACAAGGATCCCCGTCACAGGCCTCGATGCCATCGGTGATGAGGATGAGTACGTTGCGCACGTTGCGGTCTGGGAAATCTCCAGC
>JBIKTK010000055.1:0-6687 GCA_044348125.1 Flavobacteriales bacterium
CTTCCGCGATGTGGTAGCCGCTGATGGAAACGGAGTAAAAATTCCGGATGCGCCGGTCGATGAAGGTCTGCTGTACGTCTCCCATGAGGCGCAGGGCGAATTCCGTGGAGAAGATGCAGGTGTTTTGTGCTTGGTCTTCCTTCAGGATGTCGGCCTGCACGGTCCCCCGGACACTTTCCAGCGCATGGGCCCGGATGCGCGCATAGGTGTCCGCAGGGAGCACCTCGTCACCGGTGCACCCCAGCAGCAACAGGCCCAATCCGTCGTTCCCGTCGGGGAGCGCACCTTCGTACCGCGGCCGGGGCAAGCCCCGCTCATCCCATCGCTTCCGGAGCACCGCCTCGACTTGGGCTTCGAGGCCCTCCGCCCGGATGTAACGCTCGCACTGTTGGTCGATGGCGGCATTCAGGAAGAAGCCGAGCAACATAGGCGCCGGGCCGTTGATGGTCATGGACACGCTGGTGGCCGGGTCGCACAAATCGAATCCGCTGTACAACTTCTTGGCGTCGTCCAAGCAGCAGATGCTCACGCCGCTGTTGCCCACCTTGCCGTAAATGTCTGGGCGGCGATCGGGATCGCGGCCGTACAGGGTCACGCTGTCAAAGGCGGTGGACAGCCGCTTGGCGGGCATGCCCAGCGAAACGTAGTGGAAACGCTTGTTGGTGCGTTCCGGACCGCCCTCGCCGGCGAACATCCGGGTCGGGTCCTCGCCTTGGCGTTTGAAGGGATAGATGCCCGCCGTGTAGGGGAAATGGCCCGGAAGGTTCTCCTGCAGGGCCCAGTGAAGCAAGTCGCGCCACCCGGTCAGCCGGGGGACCGCCACCTTGGGGATGGCCGTGTGGGACAGGCTTTCCGTGGTGGTTTCGATTTCGATGCGCTTGCCCCGGACCTCGAAAGCATAGACTGCGGCCTCGTATTGGGCGCGGACTTCGGGCCATTTCTCGAGCCAGGCGAGCCACTTGGGGTCCAGTTCCATTTGGACTGAGGCCGCCTTGTGGAGGATCGCGGCACGGTCTTCGGGCGCCAGCAACTGCGCGGCTTGCCGAAGGGCGTCCAGTTTGCCCGCTGTGTCCGCCTGCCGGTCCGCCCAATCGCGGTAGGACCGGTTGCCCTCTGCGATTTCGCTCAGGTACCGCACCCGGCCGGGCGGGATGACGAAGATTTTTTCTGAGTCCTCGCCGGGCGCTGGCCAGTGGCTTTGAAGCGGTGCGCCCGTTCGTTCCACCAACCGGTCCATGAGCATCCGGTAGAGCCGGTGCGTTCCCGGGTCATTGAACTGCGAGGCGATGGTTCCGAGCACCGGAAGGGCTTCGTCTTCCGCATCCCACAGGTCGTGGTTGCGCTTGAATTGCTTCCGAACATCCCGCAGGGCATCTTGGGCGCCCCGCTTGTCGAACTTGTTGATCGCCACCACGTCAGCGAAATCGAGCATGTCGATTTTTTCCAGCTGCGTGGCCGCGCCAAACTCGGGCGTCATGAGGTACAGCGCGACGTCGCTGTGGTCCATGATTTCGGTATCGCTTTGGCCTATGCCACTGGTTTCCAGAATGATGAGGTCAAACTGAGCCACTTTCAAGATGGACAGGGCCTCTGCGACGTGCTTCGACAGGGCGAGGTTCGACTGGCGCGTGGCGAGGGAGCGCATGTAGACGCGGTCGTTCTGGATGGCGTTCATCCGGATGCGGTCCCCGAGGAGTGCACCGCCGGTCTTGCGCTTGGAGGGATCCACGGAAACGAGGGCGATGCGCTTGTCGGGGAAGTCGAGGAGGTACCGGCGGACGAGCTCGTCCACCATGGAGGATTTGCCGGCGCCGCCGGTGCCGGTGATGCCGAGGACGGGCACGGCGGGCAAGGTGGGCCAGCTGCGGTCGAAGGCTTCGTGGAAGCCGGCGGGGTCGTTTTCGGCGGCGGTGATGCACCGGGCGATGTCCCGGGTGGCGCCTTCAGCGAGCCGGGCGATGGGCTCGGCGACGTCCTCGATGTCCCGGACGGTGGCAAAATCGGCACGGCGGATGAGGTCGTCGATCATGCCCTGCAAGCCCATCGCTCGGCCATCGTCCGGGTGGTAGATCCGTTCGATGCCGTACGTGTGCAGTTCCTCGATTTCGGAAGGCAAAATGGTACCGCCCCCGCCCCCGAAGATGCGGATGTGCCCCGCGCCCCGCTGGTCGAGCAGGTCCTTCATGTACCGGAAGTACTCCATGTGACCGCCTTGGTAAGAGGTCATGGCGATGCCCTGGGCGTCTTCCTGGATGGCGCAGTGTACGACTTCGTCCACGCTGCGGTCGTGTCCGAGATGGATGACCTCGCATCCAGACCGCTGCATGATGCGCCGCATGATGTTGATGGCCGCGTCGTGCCCGTCGAACAGACTCGCTGCGGTGACGATGCGGACTTTGTGCTGCGGAACGTAGGGGCTCGCTGGCGGGGTAGGGGACTGCGGAGTCTGGGACATGGCTCGGTGGGCTCGGTGCTTGGGCGCGAAGTTACGGCCTCGACCCCCCTGCACGCGCCCTTGCGGGCGTCCCGGTCAGGGCTGGTGCCAGCGGGCGAGCCGGTGTTCTGCGTTGTGGCGGATGTTCGCCCAGAACAGGTTGTAGTCCGCAATGTGCCAGTCGCGCAGCTGCAACAGGGGCCCGAGTGGAACGCGGAGGGGCTTGATCCACAGCAGACCGTCGTGCGGTCGGGCACTGATGGCTGCGGTGTATTTGACCTTGAAGTTGCGGTTGAGGATGCCCAGGTGGTCCTTGAAAGGGGAGAAGGTGTCGCCTTCGGGCCGCCAGTGGACCGGGTTCACGGTGGCGTTGTCGACGAAGGACGGCTTGTAGTACTCGGGGTAGTGGCCCTCAGCCACCGTCATCCAGGTGAGGAAGCCGCCGGTGGCGTCGGGGTGGAGGAGGGGCGGAATGCGTTCGAAGGTGCGGGTGCCCAGGTCCATGCCGGGCAGGTAGGCGGCGATGAGCCGGGCGCGCCGGGCCTCGTGTTCGGGTTCGGGACCGTCGAAGAATTCGCGCAGCAGCCGAGCGGCGTGGAGGCTCCCTTGGCTGTGGGCGGCGAGCAGGAGCGGTTGGCCCCGGTCCAGGTGGTCGAGGTAGTGTTGGAAGGCCCGACGCACGTCGCTGTAGGCCAAATCAAGTGCCCGAATCCCATCGTCGGTCTGGGTGTAAAAGACGCGCAGGTGCGCCTGGCGGTAACGTGGGGCGAAGACGGGGCCGACGCCCCGGAACGCGGAGGCCTGGTGGCGCAGGGGCCACTCGTCGGCGATGCCATTCGCGGTCGAATCGTGCCAGCCGGCGTTCCACTCGGCGCCCACGCCGCGGAGGGTGGTGGGGTGGAGGTAGAAGACGTGGGCAGCGCCGGCCGGGGGTTCGGGGCCATATCCCCGGGGCCAGGCCGTGAGCGGCCGGTGCCCCGGGTGAAGCGCCCAGGCCTCCGGGTTCCCGTAGTCGGGCGGGGAGAGCCCGGCGTGCAGGCGGAAGCCGAAGGGGATGTCCCGCTTGTCGCGGTCGTCGAATCCGAACATGCCGACAATTTAGGACAGGTCGGGCTCCGTTGGGCCGATCGGGGTCAGGACATCCCCTCGGGCGCCGGGCCGAAGACGTCCCGGTGTTCCTCCCAGCCCCAGGCGACCAGGGGCGCGTCCCAAATCGCCGGCACCGGCGACCGGTACGTCACCTGCCCGCCGCCCGGATGCTCCAGTGTGAGCTCGCCCGCGTGCAGGAACATCCAGGGCGCCCCGACCTCCGTCGCCAGGTACCGATTGTGCGGCTTGTCCCCGTGGGCCGTGTCGCCGATGACCGGGTGCCGCAGATGCCGCAGGTGCAACCGGATCTGATGGTACCGACCCGTTTCTGGAAGACAGCGCACCAAGGAAAAGCGGCTCGTGGGGTACCGCGTGATCGCCACCGGCCACTCCGCCGTCCCGATCGTTTCGAAGCGCGTCCGGGCGACCTTGGGCACATCGTTGTGGCCCGTGGGCAGCGGTTTCTCCGCCACCGAACCGTCCGGCAGATGCCCACGGACCACCGCCAGGTACCCCTTGCGAATCCGGTGCTCCGAAAACTGCGCGTGCACCAGGCGATGCGCCTCCCGGTGCCGCGCAAAAACCACGAGCCCGCTCGTCGGCCGGTCCAGCCGGTTCACCGGCTGCCACTGCTCCCCCGTTTCGCGGGCCACCCCTTGCCCCAGCAGCCAGTCCCGCAAGTTCTCCCGGTCGTGGTAGGCCAAATCCGTCCTGTGCACCAGCAGATGCGCCGGTTTGTGCACGATGACCAGGTCGTCGTCCAGGTGGAGCACGCGCGGCGCCTCCGCCGGCCTGGGCAATTCGTCTCCCGCGGGTACCGGCTTGCGCGCCCCTCCGGCACTTCCCGCATCGCCCTGTGGATTCTGTTCCAATTCCTTTTAATTTGCGCCTCCAAGTTCGGCAAGCCGTGCAACGGTTTTGCCGTCCCTGCGTTTTCAACTTAGATCAATCCTTTCGACCTGATGTCTGTATTTGCCTCGATGCGTGCCGCGCTTGCGGGGGTCATGCCCGCGCAACCTGGGACTGGCTGGTGCCTTGCCTGCGGAATCGGTCTGAGCTGGGTGCTGGGTTTGGCCTGCCTCCCCACGCAAGTTGTAGGCCAAATCACGTCCGTAACGTGGGAAGTCGACACGACGTTTTACGAACCTGCGCCGCTTCCTGGCTCCACGCCCGGCACCCCGCAGTACAACTTCGACAGCAACGGCGCCCTGACGGGCTACACGACGTACAAGTTCTACGCGAACTTCGCAAGCGCCACAGACCGATTGAGCAGCGTGTACGCGCTTTCCACCGGGCCCAACATGCAGTTCAACGCACCCTGCGGTTGTTACAATACCCCGATTTATGGCCAGCTCTTCGGCGGTCTGATCAACCCGGTTTTTTACACGCTGGTGCCTGAGCTGAAGTACGATTCCTACATCACCATCGACAATACAAACGGCGAAAGCATCGCGACGACGAACCCGCCCAATGGCACGGTGAACAACACGGCTGGATTCTGCGGCACGAACATTGTGGACGGGGCTTATTTCGTGACGGGTGGGGTGCAAGCCGGTCCCGACCTCAAGGTCCTGGTGGCGCAGATGACCACCTGCGGTCCCGTCACGTTCCATGCCTGCTTCCAGGTCTTCGTCGGTGGTAGCCAGGCGAACATCCAGTTCTATTGCATGCAAGGACAGGGCTCCGGACCGATTCAAATCACGCCCCCCTGTGCGAACTGGGCCGCGAACACCACCCCCGTAAGCGTGGTCCAGGACATCGACTGCTTCGGTGACCTCGCAGTGGTGGACATTGAAGCAGTGGGCTCTCAAGCGCCCATCACTTACCAGCTCTTCAATGCCCAAACGGATGCCCTCGTGGCCACCCAGGTAGGCAACAACACCTTCGGCAACCTGACCGAAGGAGAGTACTATGTCGCCATGGTGGATGGCAATACGTGCCGGGATACCACCGATGTATTCGGATTCGTCGAGCCGCCGGCTTTCGATGTCTCTTTTGAATTGGTTCAGAACAACCTCTGTGCCGGGAATTACATCAATGTCGTGGATGCAGACGCCTCTGGCGGCACCCCCCCTTACAGTTTCGTCGCCTACTCCCTCACGAACACGGGCAACGGCGTGCTGGCGGATGCGAACGGCACTTGGTCGGGGCTTCCCTGCGTCAACGGCAACGGGGGCTGGGAGTTCATCGTCGAGGACGACAACGGTTGCCAAGCCGAGCAGATCTACCAGCTGAATTGCCCTGCGCCCCTGGTGCTCAACCTCCAGGACACAGACCTCACCTGTGCGGGTGCGGGCAACGGCGCCATCACAGGCACCATCACGGGGGGCACCGGCACCTTGACCTTGACCTCGGTTCCCGCACTTCCCAACCTATCTGGCCCCAGCCCTTTGCAAGTGCAGGCGAACGCCCTCGACCCAGGGACATACGCCCTCACGGTACAGGATGCCAACGGTTGCACAGCCTCGGGCAGCTACACCTTGCTGGAACCGGCAGCCATGCAAGTGAACGTGACCACCACCGACCTGGTTTGTGCGGACCAGTGCAATGGCACCGTGGTGCAGGTGGCCAGTGGCGGAACCGCGCCCTTCGAATATGTGGTCACCACGGTGGCCGGTGCCGGAGCCAATGCAAATGCACTGTGCGCAGGCAACTACATTGCCAACGCCATCGACGCGAACAACTGTGTGGTCCAAACCCCGGTCCAGATTTTCGCACCACCGCCGATCAGTTTTGACGTGGCTGTGAGCAACGTGAGCTGTGCGGGTGAGGCAGATGGAAGCATTTGTGTCGAGAATGCCACAGGTGGAAACGGTGCTTTGACGTACCAGGTGACGCCACCGGGGGGGGCTTTTGGGCCGAATGCTTGCTTTGATTTGGCCGTGGGCACGTACTCGGTCAGCGTACGGGACGGCAACAACTGCACGGTCACAGAAGGCAACCTGACGCTCACGGAGCCACAATTCATCGAATTGTTGCTCAACACCTCTCCCATTTCTTGCAACGGTTTCTCCGATGGATCGGTGGCCATCAGTGCCATCGGTGGCACGGGCGAGATCATCCTCGTTGGGCCCGTGGCTGCGAACCTGCCTTACACGTTGGAGGATTTGTCCGCAGGTCCCTTGGTGATCGAGGTAGAGGATGAGAACGGTTGCACATCCAGT